>DATDHP010000045.1:0-5001 GCA_036521515.1 Vicinamibacterales bacterium | reverse complement strand
GATGTGGGCCACAAAGATCACAACGATCACGAAGGGCCGTTCGACGTCGGCCTGCGCAGCAGGCCGGGGCCGCCTTCGGCGGCCGTCGAATGGCCTCTGAAGAGCCACGAAGCACGAGCCCGCGTCTTGGATCTTCGTGTCCTTCGTGTTCTTGGTGGCCAAGACCGTCTCCGTGCTCTCCGTGTTGTCCGTGTCCTCCGTGGTCATCCGTCGTTGTGACACTAACGCGCTGAGGTTTGTTTTTTTGACAAAGATGCGCGTTAGTGTCACTAGTAAACACAGGTTCTTGAACACAGCGCGGCCAACACGGCCGGCACTCGTCTTTGGTTGCGGCCTTCGGCCGCGCTGTGTTCTTCGTGGCGTTTGTCATGAGCGCGCACCCGTCGTCGCGAGCCGGGCAATGAAGACGTCTTCGAGCGATGGCGCAACGGGCCGGACCGAGGCGTTACCGGCGGGCGTCCCCCGCAGCGCCTCGGCGAAGTGCTCCACCGCCGCGGGACCGGTATCTGCCAGCGTGACGTGCAGGCGTTCGCCAAACACCTGCGCGTCAACCACGCCGGGAAGACCGCGGATGGCGTCGACGCGCCTCGTGACGCCATCGCCCATGACTTCGACCAGCCGTCCCGGCATCAGCGCGCGCAAACGCGATGGCTCGTCAGTGGCGAGCAGCCGTCCCTCGTGCAGCAGCGCGACGCGTGAGCACCGCTCCGCCTCGTCCAGGTACGGCGTCGACATCAGAATGGTGATGCCGTGCGCGAGGAACTCCGACAGCAGCTTCCAGAACTCGCGCCTGGATACCGGATCGACGCCGGTGGTGGGCTCGTCGAGCAGGATCAGCTCGGGCTCGTGGACCAGCGTACAGGCCAGCGCCAGCTTCTGTTTCATGCCGCCGGACAGCCGGTCCGCCCGGCGGGTGCGGAACGGCGTGAGCTGTGTCATGTCGAGGAGCTGATCGCGGCGGCGCTGGTAGTCGCGCACGCCGTGGATTTCCGCGAAGAAGGCGATGTTCTCGTCAATGGAGAGGTCTCCGTAGAGGCTGAAGCGCTGCGACAGGTAGCCCACCGTGTCGGTCACGGCGTCGTGCTCCCGGACGGGATCGTGATCGAGTATCCGCACCGTGCCGGCATCCGCGTGCAGCAGGCCGCACATGACGCGAATCGCCGTGGTCTTCCCGGCGCCGTCGGCCCCGATGAGACCGAACATCTCGCCGCGGCGAACGTCGAGCGTCAGTCCGGCAAGCGCCTCGGTGGCGCCGTATCGCTTGACGACCTTCTCGAAGTGAATGGCAGGCGTCATGGCAGGGCAAGCTCCGCATCGACCGGCATCCCCGGCTTGAGCACGCCGTCGCGATTGTCCACGCTGACCTTGATGCGGTAGACGAGCCGCGAGCGCTCGTCCGCCGTCTGCACGTTGCGCGGCGTGAACTCGGCGCGCGGCGATACGAACGTGACCTTGCCCGGGATGCCTTCCCCGCCCGCATCGGTGAAGACGGTGGCCGGCTGCCCGAGCTTGATCCGCGGAATCATCGGCTCGGGCACGAACAGGTTGGCCCACGCGTTGTCGAGGTCGGTGATCACGAGGATCGGGGTACGCGGCACTGCCAGCTCCCCGTCATCGGCGAGCTTCTGCGTCACGGTGCCCGGCACCGGCGCGATCACGTCGGCGTCCGCGAGGGCTTTCTCGAGCACCGCGATTTGCGCACTCGTCGCTGCGACTCCGGCGCGCGCGGCGTCCACCTCCTCGCGGCGCGCGCCGGCCCTCAGCCGCGCCACGGTCTCGCGCGCGGCCCTGACCCGCTCCTGCGCGGCGCGCACGCGCTCGCGCGTCACGTCCACGCGCGCCTTTGCATCGTCGCGCTGTTTCACCGAGCCGGCATTGGCCTGGAGCAGCGCCTCGAAGCGGGCCAGATCCATGTCCGCGGCCCTCAGCTCCGCCTCGGCGGCGCCCACCTCTGCTTCCGCGGCGTCGACCTGGGCCTCCGCCTGCCGGATGTCTTCCGGGCGGGCGCCTGCCTGGAGCAGGCGCAGCTGAGCCTCGGCCGCGGCGCGCTCGGCGCGCGCGCGATCGATCTGGAGCTCCGTGTCGCGCCGGTCGAGGCGCGCGATGACGTCACCCGCATTCACGCGATCGCCCTCGTCGGCGTTCAGCTCGATGAGCCGTCCGCCGACCTCGGGCGCCACCTGTACTTCGGTGGCTTCGACATTGCCGGACACGCGCAGCGTGCCGGGCGATTCGGGCTCGCGGCACCCGGCCAGGCTCCCAAGCAGCAGGGCCGCGATGACGTGACGTCGCATCGGTGTCGTCCTCATGTGGTGGTCCGCAGCATGCCGCGGGCGCTCGCCTGCATGTGCCCGACGAAATCCTCGAGGTGCCGCGGCGCGCCGACGCCGATCGCGCCCTTGCGGTGCACACGGAGGCGCTGCCGCGCGAAGAAGACGAGCACGGCCGGCATGATGGTCAGGTGCGTCAGGAGCGGATCGGCGTCGCGGAATACGCCGTCGCGCTGTCCCTGCACGATGAGATCGCGCACCGCGACGAAGACGGCGTTCATCATCCCGACGGTCTCGGGATCGAGATGCGTTCCGCCGGACGCGACCTCGCGCAGCATGATCGGCGGCAGCCATGGCCGCGCCGCCGCTTCCTCGACGATGGCCACGATCCAGGCGTCGAGCTTGTTCTCGGCGGAGCCGGGGCCGTCGGCGATGGCGCGCGCGCGGGCGCCGACGACGCGGAACATATCGCGGAGGACCTCGACATAGAGGCCGAGCTTGCTGCCGTAGTGGTAGTAGATCATCGCCTTGTTGACCCGCGCCTTGGCGGCGATGCGGTCGACGCCGGCGGCGTCGTAGCCGCGCGCGGCGAACTCGCGGGCGGCGGCGGCGAAGATGGCGGCCTGGGAGCTCCGGCCGGCACGGCTGGGCCTCGATCTTTTGTTAACCAACTAGTTAGTTAATATGCGGTTACGGGGAGGGTGTCAAGTCGCCGGCGTCGTTCACTGTCACGGGGCCACGGAGACACGGAGGGACGGAGCCTGGTCTCCCGGGATCTCGGTATTGCACGCACAGATTTGGTCTCGAAAATCTGAAGGTAAAAAAACTCCGTGTCTCCATGCCTCCGTGGCTCGTGGAAGTGAAAGGCGGTGCAGTAGCGAAGCTCCGCCTGAGACGAAACTGCCACACTCTCTTCGAGTTTCGTTCGCACGAGGTCGTCGCCTGCGACGGTGGATACCTCAAACCGACGAGTGGATCGGCGGATCTTCGCTCCTAGATGCGCGGGTGCCGTGGCGCCCGCGCCTAAGACAGCTCCGAAGGCGAGCGATCAGAAACTTGCTTCATTTCTCACGACTCAGGCCTTAGGAGATGTCTAGGATGAAGGGCGAATGCGAATCGTGATTGCCGGAGGAACCGGGCTGCTGGGGAGCGCATTGGCCGCGCACCTGCAGCGGGACGGGCATTCGGTGGCCGTGCTCACGCGGCGCCCACGCCACGTGACCCACGTGGCGTGGAACCCGGTGGCGCCGGCCGAACCGTGGATCGCCGTCGTCGGCGCCGCGGACGCGGTGGTCAATCTGGCCGGCGAATCCATTGCCCCGCGCCGCTGGACCGCCGCGCGCAAGGCGGCTATCCGCGACAGCCGGCTGCGCGCCACCCGCGCCCTTGCTGACGCGATCAGGGCCTCGTCCCGGAAGCCCGCGGTGTTGCTCAGCGCCTCGGGGATCGGCATCTACGGCCCGCGCAGCGAGGAGGCGGTGACCGAAGAGACGCGGCCCGGCGCGGACTTCCTGGCCGGGCTCGGTGTCGCGTGGGAACAGGAAGCGATGTCGGTGGCGACCGAGACGCGCGTCGTCCTGCTCCGCACAGGCGTGGTCCTCGCGCGCGAGGGTGGGGCGCTGCGGCAGATGGCGCTGCCCTTCCGGTTCTTCGCCGGCGGCCCTATCGGCTCGGGCCGCCAGGGCGTGTCGTGGATTCACATCGACGACTGGGTCGGCATGGCTCGCTGGGCAGTCGACACGCCCCCCGTCGCAGGACCGCTCAACCTGACCGCCCCGGCGCCGGTGAGCAACGCCGAGTTCGCGCGCACGCTCGGCCGCGTGCTCGGGCGTCCGGCCATCCTCCCGGCGCCGGCGTTTGCGATACGGCTCGCGCTCGGCGAGATGAGCACCGTTGTCCTCACCGGCCAGCGCGTGCTCCCGGTCAAGGCGCAGTCGCTCGGTTTCACCTTCAAGTATCCGCAGCTCGAGCCGGCGCTGCGCGCGATCTATAGCGATGCGTCGTCCACTCCACCTAGCCGCGGAGACGCGGCGACGCGGAGGTAATTGGCCTTATTGGTTCCGCGCCTCCGCGTCTCCGCGGCCCGTGCGAAAGACGACTCTATCGGACGTCGTGAAGCTTCGCGCGGCCGTCGCGCGCGTCGGGGTAGCCGGGGAAGATGTAGTCGGCGCGCGCGAACTCGCGCGCCGCCCCCTCGGTGTCGCCCATCTTCAGAAGAATGTTCCCAATCTGCGCGTAATGCCAGGCGCGCGACTCGAGATCGGACGGGTTCGTCGCCTCCGCCGCCATCCGCATCACGCGCAACGCGTCGGGCAGCTCACCTTGAAGCTCGTGCGCGTACGCCACACGCGCGTAGGACGCCGCGTCCGGCCGCAGGCGAACCATGGCGTCGAAGGCGTCGAAGGCGCGATCCCAGTCACCCAGCTCGAGGTACGCATCGCCGAGCGTCCCGTAGTTCCAGGCATCCTTGGCCCGCACGGCGATCGCTCGTTTCGCCACGGCAATCGCCTCGTGGAACCGATGCTGTGAGGCGTACACCGCCCCCAGCATCTTCACTGCCGAGTACTCCGAGGGGTCCTCGTCGAGCAGCGCCTCGAGCGTCTTCTCCGCCTGGATCGCGTAGCCGCCGTTGCGCTCGACACGCGCTTTCCGCAGCAGGATTTCCGCGGCACGGACCGCCGCAGTCGCGTCGGCGGGATCGGCGGCCAGGCGTGCCTGGGCGATCGTCAGG
>DATDHP010000044.1:0-1878 GCA_036521515.1 Vicinamibacterales bacterium | reverse complement strand
GTACAGCGAGTCGAACGTCAGGCCCAACACCCTCGTGCGCTTCGACCCGCAGACCGAGAAGTTCCAGACCTGGACGATTCCGTCGGGCGGCCATGTGGTCCGCCACATGCAGGCGACCGCGAATGGCAACCTCGTGCTGGCTGAGAGCGGCATCAACAAGATCGCTCTGGTCGAGGTCGGCGGCAACAACCGCACGAACTAGGTTTTCACAGGCGGCTTCCGGCTTCAGCCGGAAGAAAACGCCGCGGGCCTCGCCCGCGGCGTTTTCTTGTACCGCGTCATCGCTCCATCGCTCCGCCGCACAAGAGCGATCGGCCGTGCTAGATTCAGTCCACTCTCATGACCACTCACGCGGTGCTCACCACCGTTGCGGACCGGCCGGGCATGCTCTACGCGCTGTCCAAGGTCCTCGCCGATCACGAGGCTGACATCAAGTACGTGGATATCCACCCGGGCGATCCGCAGTCAGAGATCTATTTCGAGTTCACGCTCGACGACGACTCTGCGGACTCCGTGCTGAGGGATCTGCGCGACGTGGCCGGCGTGTCCCGTGCCGAGGAGACGCCGACCTTCGGCAAGATTTACGGCAAGCGCATCATCGTGATGGGCGGGGGCGCGCAGGTCGGTATGGTCGCCATGGGTGCGATCGCCGAAGCGGACCGGCACAATATCCGCGGCGAGCGCATCTCAATCGACACGATTCCGCTGGTCGGCGAGCACGAGCTCGCCGCCGCCGTCAGGGCCACGGCGCGTCTTCCGCGTGTCAAGCTGCTGGTGCTCGCCGGCGCGTTGATGGGCGGCGAGATCGCGGCTGCCGTGGAGGATGTCCGCAAGGCCGGGCTCCACGTGATCTCGCTGAACATGGCCGGCAGCGTGCCCGATGCCGCGGACCTGGTCGTCAGCGATCCCGTTCAGGCCGGAGTCATGGCGGTGATGGCCGTCGCGGACACGGCGCGGTTCGATCTCATGAGGCAGTTGAAGAAACGGTACTGACGAGCCGGCTGAAGCCGGCCCCTGCGAGCGCTTCTTCCGGCTGAAGCCGGAAGCCACATACGAGGAGTACGCAGGCCGGCTTCAGCCGGCCCGATACTCGTAGAACCCTCTGCCGCTCTTCTTGCCAAGTCTCCCCGCGAGGACCATGCGCTTCAGCAGCGGCGGCGGCGCGTACGCCGGTTCGCGGAACTCCTCGAACATGATGTTCGCGATGAAATAGGTCGTGTCGAGGCCGACGAAGTCGAGCAGCGTGAACGGGCCCATCGGGTGGCCGCACCCCAGCGTCATTCCCTTGTCGATGTCTTCGACCGTCCCGAGGCCGTGCTCGTACGCACGGATGGCGTCGAGGAGGTACGGCACGAGCAGGCGGTTGACGATGAAGCCCGGGCGATCGGGCGCCGTGATCGGCTCCTTGCCCAGTGACTGTGCGAACGCGAACGCCGTTCGGTAGGTCGGGTCGGTCGTGGTGAGGCCGCGGATGACCTCGACGAGCTTCATCAACGGGACGGGATTGAAGAAGTGCAGGCCGGCGAAGCGATCGGGCCGCTTCGTCGCGGCCGCCAGCTCCGTGATGCAGAGTGACGAGGTGTTGGAGCAGAAGATCGACTGCGGTCCGACGACCGCCTCCAGCGCGGCGAAGGCCTTCTGCTTTTCGTCGACGATCTCGACGATCGCCTCCATGACGAGGTCACAGTCCCTGAAGTCCTCGAAGCGCGTCGTGCCGGTCAGATTCGCGAGTGCCGCGTCCCGGGCCTCCGGCGTGACCTTCCCCTTCGTCACGCCATCGGACAGAAACGTCTCGATGCGCGCGAGCCCTTTCCTGAGCAGCGGCTCCTCCACGTCGCGGACGATCGTCTTGAATCCCGCCTGCGCGCAGACCTGCGC
>DATDHP010000043.1:0-11722 GCA_036521515.1 Vicinamibacterales bacterium | reverse complement strand
ACGACTACCTCCGCATTGTCTCGTGGAGCTTCGCGGCGTCCGGGATCATCTTCGTGACGTCGAGCATGTTCCAGGCGATGGGCAACACGATGCCCTCGCTGATCGCGTCGTTCGCACGGATCGTGGCCGTGTCGATCCCGGTGCTGGTGATGGCGCAGATGCAGGGATTCGCGTTGCGGTGGGTCTGGTACCTGTCCGTGGGGACCGTGCTGCTGCAACTGTTCCTGGTCCTGATGTTGCTCCGGCGCGAATTCCGCGTCCGGCTCGCCTTCGGGGAGCCTGCGGCGGCCTGACATTCGTAATTCGTGATTCGTGATTCGTGATTCGTGATTCGTGATTGCCAGGCTTCGCCGGCCGCGAAATCGCGAATCACGAATCACCAATCACGAATCACGAATCGCCTGCGTGACCTTGCCGTAGTCCGGTTCGTTGCGCGCGTCGTCGAGCACTTCGCGATGCTTCACCGTGCCGTCGCGGCCGATGACGAACACGGCGCGCTTGGAGATGTCCTTCAACCCGATCATGTCGGGATTGACGATCCCGTACTTGCGGATCACCTCCTTGTTGTAGTCGCTGAGCAGCGGAAAGGCGAGCTTCTGCTGATCGCCCCATGCCTTCAGCGTGAAGAACGTGTCGGTGCTCACGCCCAGCACGGTTCCCGACACCTTGTTCAGTTCCGCCATCGAGTCGCGGAACGTACACATTTCCTTCGTGCACACGCCGCTGAACGCGGCGGGGAAGAACGCGAGCACCACCGGCCCGCGCTTCAGCTGCTCGCTCAGCGTGACCTGCTCGCGATTCTGATTCGGCAGCGTGAAATCAGGCGCCTTGGCGCCAACGTCGACAGCCATCGGGCCTCTCATTCGTGATTCGTGATTTGTGATTCGTGATTGCCATCGCGATTCACCAATCGCGAATCACGAATCGCCACCGGCCTCCTGGCCGCCTTCCTTCACGACCTTGACCTTCAGCGGCACAGTCACTTCGCGATGAAGCTTCAAGGGCACGTCATGTTCGCCAAGCGTCTTGATCGGCTCCGGAAGGATCAGCCTGCGGCGATCGATCTCGAAACCCTTCGTCTTCAGGTAGTCGGCGATGTCGGCGCCGGTCACGGAGCCGTAGAGCGCCTCGGTCTCACCTACCCGTCGCGGGATCGTGATGTCGACGGCAGCGATCCGCGCGGCGATCGTCGCCGCCTGCCCCTTCTCCTCGGCCTCGCGGACCTCGACGATCTTCCGCTCGCGCTCGACGTGCTTCCTGTTGCCCTCGGTCGCCGGCAGCGCCAGCTTTCGCGGCAGCAGGTAATTGCGGGCGTAGCCGTCGGCGACCTTCACGATTTCGCCGCGCTTGCCCAGATGGTCGACGGTCTCTCGAAGAATCACTTCCATCGTTGTGCCCCGCAGGCCGACCTGAAGGTCGGCCTCCACGAAATCCGAACTGGAATCGCCGCAGAGGCGGACCTTCAGGTCCGCCTGCTACCTACTCCGCCGTATACGGGATCAGCGCGAGCTGGCGGGCGCGCATGATCGCCGTGCGCAGTTTGCGCTGGTGTATCGCGCAGGTGCCCGAGATGCGGCGCGGCAGGATCTTCGCGCGCTCGGGGACGAACGGCATCAGCAGCTTCACGTCCTTGTAATTGATGTCGTCGATCTTGTCTGCGCAGAACTTGCAGACCTTGCGGCGGCGGAACATCGGGCGGCGCTGGCCGTCCTTGGTCGCGCCCGCCTGCGCGCTGCCCGCTCGCCCGCGTCCACCACCACCGCTGCCAAAGCTCTTCTTGCCGTTCATCGCAAGTCCTCTGCGCCGATGTCGAAGCGCTCATCACGATCCTCTTCGCTGTCGCCGCGCTGGCCCTCGCCCGGCTGACGTTCGGGCGGCAGGCCGCGCGCCACGCGGCGGCGCCGCGACGTGTCGGTGCGGCGTGCGCGGGTCCGTTCGACCACGGCTTGCTCCTCGTCGACGCGGACAACCAGGTGCCGGATGACGATGTCGTAGACCTTGAGCCGGCGATCGATCTCCTTGAGGAGCTCGCCCGTGCCGAGGATGTTCTCCAGCACGTAGGTGCCTTCCTTGTGCCGGCCGATCTCGTAGGCGAGCTTGCGGCGCCCCCAGTTCTCGGTCTTTTCGATCTGGCCGCCCATGCGCTGGACGATCCCCTCGACCTGCGTGTGCAGATCGGTCACCTGCTCCTCGGTCGCATCCGGCGACACGACGTAGACGAGCTCGTACTTCCTGTTCATCAGGTCTCCTTCTGGACTATGGCCGCGCCGAGGCGGCAAGGAGTCAATCAGCTGCTTCCGGGGCCGTGGCTTCCGGGTTGTACATGTTCATCACCTTGCCGATGCCGTCCACGGCGAACATCTCGGCGGCGTCGGCCGCCCGGGCGATGAACTCCTCGAGGACCGACCGTTCGTCGGCCTCGAACTTCGAGAGCACGTGATCCGCGAGGTCCCTCCGCTCGTCGCCGCGCCCCACCCCCAGCCGCAGCCGGGGAAATTCCGTCGTGCCAAGCCGCTCGACGATCGACTTGAGACCGTTGTGTCCGCCTGCCGATCCGCGCGCCCGCGCTCGCAGCCTGCCGAATGGCAACGCCACCTCGTCGACCACCACCAGCAGGTCGCCGGAGGGGATGTCGTAGTAACGCGCCAGCGCGGCCACCGCCTCGCCGCTCCGGTTCACGTAGGTCAGCGGCTTCGCCAGCAGCACCGGCGCCGCCCCGAACCTCTTGACGACGAACGCGTCGGGCACCTGCGACGGCGCCATCACCCACTCGAGGGCATGACGCCGCGCGATCTCGTCGACCACCATGAAGCCCACGTTGTGCCGCGTATCGCGGTACTCGCGACCGGGGTTCCCCAGGCCGACGATCAGCTTCATGTATCTACTTCTTCTTCTCCTTCTCCTCTTCCTTCTCTTCGGCCTTGCCCTTCTTGATCACCTCGGGCTCGGCCGCCGCCGGGGCAGCCGCCTCGGGCGTCGCCGCCGCCGCCGATTCCTCGGCCTTCGGCAGCACGACGTGCACGAGCATCGTGTCGGGATCGCTGACCGGCTTCCACTTCGGGTTCTCCGGCAGGTCGCGCAGCCGAATCGACTGGTGCAGCAGCAACTCCGTCACGTCCACGTCGATGTGCTCGGGAATGTCGGCCGGCAGCGACTGGACCTGGAGCTCGCGGGTCACGAAGTCGAGCAGGCCGCCCTGCGTCTTCACGCCCTTCGCCTCGCCCCTGACGAGCACCGGCACGGTCACGATGATCATCTTGTCCATCGCGAGCTGGTAGAAATCGGCGTGCAGCAGCGCGTGGGTGACCGGGTCGAGCTGGTATTCCTTCACCATGACGCGCGACTCGCTCCCCTCGACGGTGAGGTTGATCAGCGTGTTCGCGCCCGAGTCGGAGTGCAGGATCCTCAGCACGGCCTTGGGATCGACCGCCACCGCCACGCTCGCCGGCGCCTTGGCGCCGTCCTTCCGCGTGCCGTAGACGACGGCCGGAATGCGGCCCGCCGCCCGCAGGCGGTTCGCCTCGTTCTTGCCGCGTCCGTCTCTCTTCACCGCTTCTAGCGTCGCTTCCATACTCTTCCTTACGCTCCCTGTCTCCGGACTTCAGTCTACGATCTTCAGTCCTGCCCGAAGACGACCGGAGACCGCAGACCGAAGACTACACGAACAACGAAGAGACCGACGTCTCCTCGTGAATGCTTCGGATGGCCTGGCCGAGCAGCCGGGCGACCGACAGCACGACGATCTTCCTGCAGTTCTGCGCCTCGCCGCGCAGCGGGACCGTGTTGGTCACGATGAGCTGGTCGAGCGGCGACTTCTCGATCCGATCGACGGCCGGACCCGACAGCACGCCGTGCACGGCGCAGGCGAGCACGCGTTCCGCGCCCGCCCCCTGCAGCGCGCTCGCCGCCTTCTGGATCGTGCCGGCGGTGTCGATGATGTCGTCCTGCAGGATACACGTGCGGCCCTCGACATCGCCGATCACGTTCATTACTTCCGCCGTGCCATCTTCGGTGCGCCGCTTGTCGACGACCGCCAGTTCCGCGTCGAGCCGCTTCGCATACGCGCGCGCCCGCTCCGCGCCGCCCGCGTCCGGTGACACGATCGTCAGCTTCGGATAACGCAGGCGCGCCAGGTACTCGATGATCACCGGCGCCGCGAAGAGGTGGTCCACCGGGATGTCGAAGAACCCCTGGATCTGCGCCTTGTGCAGGTCCATCGTCAGCACGCGGTTCGTTCCGGCCGCGCTGAGCAGGTTCGCCACGAGCTTGGCCGAGATCGGCACGCGCGGCTTGTCTTTCCGATCCTGGCGGGCGTAGCCGTAATACGGAATCACGGCGGTGATGCGGGCCGCCGACGAGCGTCGGAACGCATCGATCATCACCAGCAGTTCCATGAGATGCGGGTCGACCGGGGTCGACGTCGGCTGGACGATGAAGACGTCGGCGCCGCGGATGTTCTCGTCGATCTGAAACGACACCTCGCTGTCGGGGAACCGGCGGAGCCGGGCCTGGCCGAGCGGTATTCCCAGGAAGTCGGCGATCTCTCTGGTCAGCTGTTGGTGAGCGCTGCCGGAAAAGACCTTGAGGTCGCCAAATCCCGTCGACATGAGTCCTTCACCGCTGAGGGGTCTTCTCATTACCATGCTCGGTCCAAGCGGCTCATTACCATACGCGGTCCAGGCGGCTCATTCCCATGCCCGGTACAGGCGACTCACTGACATGCTCGGTACGGGCGGCTCATGAACCGCCCAACGCCCCGCGCACCGTCGTTGGTTGGGGCGGGAGGATTCGAACCTCCGAATACGGGATCCAAAGTCCCGCGCCTTACCGCTTGGCCACGCCCCACCACTTCCACCCCGGATCGCACCCCACGGCGCAGGCGCCGTGGGGACCCCGCACTGACACCCCACCACGCACGGGTGGCAGGGACTCCGCATCCGCCGTATGGCCGTCAATCGTACGGAGGGTCTTACGGACTGGCTCGGCTAGGACGGTGCAAACGCTAAGTGTAGACGAGACTTGCAGCTATGGGCAAGCCGCTGTGCCGCGCCAGGAGCGGTCGGCTGCGTTTCGCATACGCGTCGCGGTTGAGCGACTCGGTGAGCACGACACGCCACCCCGAGCCCGACAGTCGCTCGACCGCGGCGGTGGCGTCACGCCGCTTCTGATAGAGCCCGAAAACGGCAGAGCCGCTGCCAGACATCGCCGCGGCCAGAGCGCCCGACCGGCGCAGCGCCGATTTCATCTGATCGATTTCCGGATGGTGACGGGCAATGGCGACCTCGAGATCGTTGATCATCTGCGCAGCGCGGGATGGCCACGGGCCTGGAACATACTGGGGCTCGCGGAGCGCGTGGCCGCGCCCCGGATCACGCTCCTCGTCGTACCAGCGATACGCGTCGCCGCTCGAAACGCCGAAGCCGGGAACCAGCAGCACAATCCAGTGGCGCGGCAGATCCGCGAGCGGATAGATCTCGTCGCCCCGGCCCAGACCGAGCGCAGTGCCGCCCGAGAGGAAAAACGGGACGTCGGCGCCCAGTGTCGCCGCCACGTCCGTGAGTTGCGCCGGCTTGACGGGCACCCGCCATGCGCGCGCGAGCGCCATCAGCGCCGCGGCCGCGTTGGCGCTGCCGCCGCCAAGCCCGGCCTGCACCGGGATCCGTTTCTCGACGCGGACAGCCATGTCCCGCAGCGGGCCGGCGCGGCGAAGCGCCCGCCACAGCGCCTCGCCTGCGCGCCAGACGAGGTTCGATCGGTCGAGAGGCACTCCGGCCGCGCCGCACTCGAGCGTGAACGGACCTTCGCGCGGGATGCACGTAATCGTGTCGTGGAGTGCGATCGCCTGGAAGACTGTGCGAAGCTCGTGGAAGCCGTCGGGGCGCATCCCGAGGACGCGCAGGTCGAGATTGATCTTCGCGTGCGCGCGGATGGTAACTGGTGTCGTCATTAACAGATACGTAGTCCATTGACAGATACGTAGCCCGGCGGCTTCAGCCCCCACGAGCACTCACCACGCAAACGTGGCTGTCAGGACGCGGGGGCTGAAGCCCCCGCGCGACGAGCCCCTGGGTCATTGTCCCCGCAACGGTCCCGCGGCGCGCAGCTCGTCGAGCGTCAGCGCCTGCGCGCCAGCGGGGACGTTCACGGTAAAGGCCGCGGGATCGAGGTCCGTGTTGGACTCCACCTGCGACAGCCCCGCGGTGAGATCCACGTTGACCGCCGGCTGATCGGACTGGAGGCGGACCGACTGCGGGAAGCGTCCCTGCCACGCCGGGTAGTCGAGCTGCCATCCCTGGCGACGGGCGGCGCGGAGCTGCCATGCGTTGTTCTGCCGCTGCAGGAACAGCCGCGCGCCATCCTCCAGATCGATGGACGCCCACCCGTTCTGATGGAGCCGGCCTGATGTCGGCTTCGGATCGGCCGTTACGCAGCCGGTGAGGATCGCCTGAAGGTCGGCGGGCGCCAGTGTCACGCCGGTGAGCGCGCCGAGCATTTCCTCCGCGCGCTCGCCCTTGAGCACGCGGTCGTCGCGCGGAAGCAGGAGGACCGCCATGTTGCCGCGCGAGGCCAGGATGAACGCGGGCGGACCAAACGGCGCGACACCTTCCAGCCGCATGGACGCCGGACGCTCGAACCCGGCGACGACGCGTCCGCGCAACCGCTGCTCGCCCGCTCGCCCCGCAAGTGCCAGCTCGGCGGTCAGCGTGCGGACGCCCCTGCACGCTTCGGTGAGCTGCTCGTGGACCTGGGCAAAATCATTGAACGGCACACCTGGATCGCTCGGCAGGACGAGACGCCTCGCGCCGCAGGCGGAAACTGCGATGCACAATGCCACATGCCAAATGCAAAATGCCCAACGTTTATCATTGGGCATCGAGCGTTGAGCATTGGGCATTGATCAGCGATTGATGCGGGAGCGAGCGCCCTCGATCTTCCGCTGAACGGCATCCCGATCGAGATCGTTCCCGTCGCCCTCGAGCGCCTTCGTCCAGGCGGCGATCGCCTCCTGCCACCGGCCGCGGCGGGCATGGACGTCGCCGAGATGGTCCTGGATCACGGAATTGCGCGGGAGCTTTGCCGCGGCAGGCGCGAGGTACTTCTCCGCCTCGTCGAACTCGCCACGCCGGAAGTGCGCCCAGCCCAGGCTGTCGAGATAGGACGGGTTGCCCGGGTCCGCGTCGAGCGCACGGCGGACCAGGCGGATCGCCTCGTCGAGCTGTTCGCCGCGATCGGCCAGGAGGTAGCCCAGGTAGTTCAAGGCGTCGGCGTTGCCGGGCTCGATCTGCAGCACCTGTCGAATGGTTCGCTCCGCGTCCTGGTCGCGTTTCGCGTCGTTGTACAAGTCCGCCAGGGCAAACTGCGTCGGGATGTCCCTTGGAAAGGCCTTCGCCGTCGTCTCGAGCAACGCGAACGCCCTCGCCGGGGCCCCGCTCTGGAAGAGTGCCCGCGCCTGCATCCGCGGGAATCGCAGGTCCTCCGGGTGCTGGGCCTGCGCCTCCGCGGCAAAGGTGGCCGAGCGGCCGAAGTCGCCAGCACTATAAAGCGCCAACACGCGGCGGTACTTCAGCTCGCGGCTCATCGGAGCGACCGTCAGCGCGCGTGTGTAGTTCTCGGCCGCCTCCTTCAGCTGCCCCGCCTGTTCCTGGTACTGCGCGAGCGCGGAAGCGACGCGCGGCTCGTCCTCCACGATCTCGCCGAGCGTGTCAATCGCCCCGTTCAGGTTGTCGGTGGCCGCGTGCGCCTGCGCGAGTGCCAGCCGCCCCTGCACCGAGCTCGGGTTCTGCGCCAGCACGCGGCCAAGCGCCACCACGGCCTTGTCGGGGACCCCGGTGCGCAGGTAGAGGCGGCCCAGCGTGTAATGGAGCGCGATGTCCGCCGTGGGCGAGTTCGCGACCCGCTCCAGGTGCGTGATCGCTTCACGCGAAAACGTGGCGGCCTGCGCGTTCTGGCGCTTCTCGGCCGCGGCGTCCGCATCGGCGGCGTAAATCAAGCCGAGCACCCGATGCGCCTCGGCGTTCCCCTCGCTCAGCGCGAGCGCCTCGCGGCCGGCCTTCTCCGCATCGTCGCGGCGGTTCTGCCGCAAGTGGAAGGAGGCGATCTCGGCCCTGATCTCCGCCGAGCCCTTGTCGGCGGCCGCCGCTCGCGTGAGCGCCGCGAGCGCGCCCGTCATGTCGCCGCCCGCCTCGAGGCGGCGCGCCAGCAGGAACTCGAAATACGGATCGGCCGCCTGCGCAAAGGCAGCCGTCGGGATTGACGCGGCCACCAGAACCGCGACGAGGATGGAGCAGGCGGCGCGGAGGGCAGGCATGGTAAACGATTCTAGATCAAAATGTTATAGTTCATGAGTTTCAGCGCGGCCTGCGCCGGAATCAAGAACCTGCGCATCCGCGCCAGCGGCGGGCCGCAGGCCCCCCGGTTCTGGTAGAACAAACGTCCAGCTTTCAGGCGTCTGTTCTACAGGAGATGTGATGCCGGTCGACGCGGAGTTGCTCGAAATTCTCGCCTGTCCGAACTGCAAAACGCCGGTAAAACTCGTCAAGGACGGCGCGGCGCTGAAGTGCGACCAGTGCCATCGGGTATATCCGATCAAGGACGACATCCCGATCATGCTTATCGACGAAGCGACGATCGAGCCTTAGGGCTCTGCGGTCTCCGGTCCCGGTCTTCGGTCTCCGGTCGCACGAGCTGGCTGCGACCGGAGACCGGAGACTGGAGACCGGAGACCGGAGACTGCATGAAAGTCCTGCTCGTCCGGCTGCGCCTCATCGGCGACGTCGCGTTGACGACACCGCTGCTGGGGGCGTTGCGGCGCCAGTATCCCGAGGCGCGCCTTGCGTACATGGTCGAACCGGCGGCCGAGCCCGTTGTTCGCGGGAACCCCAACCTGAATGAGATCATCGTGGCACCGAAGCGGCGCGGGCTCGCCCGGCTGCGCGACGACCTGTCGCTGGCGCGACGGCTGCGCCGTGCACACTATGACGTGGCCATCGATCTCCATGGCGGCCCGCGAAGCGCGTGGCTGACGTGGGCGAGCGGCGCGCCAATGCGAATCGGGTACACGATCAAGGGGCGCTCGTGGGTGTACACCCACGTGGTGCGGCGCGCGGCCGATCTGACGGCGCGGCACTCGGTGCTCAATCAATGGGACCTGCTGGAGCCGCTTGGCGTTGGCGCGGCGGATCCGGCGGCCCACCCGATGGAGATGCCGCACGATCATCACGCAGCCGCGTTCGTCGAGCGTCCGCTGCGTGAGGCGGGAATCGAGACCAATCCGCTCGTCGTGATCCACGTCAGTGCCGGCAACCCGTTTCGCCGGTGGCCGGCCGAGTCGTTCGTGACGCTGGTGTGCGACCTCGTGCGGCACGATCCCCGGCGGCGTATTGTACTGACGTCGGGGCCGTCGGAGGCAGAGGCGGCGCTCGAGATCGCGGCCGAAGCCCGGATGAAGCTGGGCCGCCTCGCGGATGCGGTACCCGACATTGGAGAATTCGACCTGCGCGAGCTTCGCGCGCTCGTCGACCGCGCGGCGGTGTACATTGGAGGCGACAGCGGGCCGCTGCACGTTGCGGCGACGACGCGGACGCCGATTGTCGCGCTGTTCGGCCCCACGCTGGCCGACCGGTCGATGCCGTGGCGCGATCCGCAGTGGTTCGCCGAGGCTGTCCAGGTCGACGGTCTTTCGTGCCGTCCCTGTGACCAGCGCACGTGCGTGCACGGCGACTTTCGTTGTCTGGCGCAGATTACGCCGGCGCAGGTCGTGGCCGCGGCCGAACGGGCGATCGCGGAAGGCCTCGGGGCCCAGGGGTCAGGGGTCAGGAAGATGAAACGATGAACGATGATCGGATGATTCGATCATCGATGTAAGAATCGATAATCCGATCATCCGTTCATCGTTTCATCGAGGTATTTTCGTCGTTACAGGTATGACCAACGCCACAGCGATGACCGTGCCGCGCACGCGGAGCACGCCGGGCCTCGATCGGTTCGCGGTGGCGCTGCTGCTCGGCTTCGTGGCGTCGCTGCAGGTGTCGATCGCGCTCGCCGACGTGCTGCTGACGGCGACGCTCCTGGCGTGGAGCGCAATGCTCGTGCGCGATCGCGTGCGGCCCTCCGCACCCGCGTTCTTCGTTCCGCTGCTCGCTTACGCGGCAATGACGCTCGTCGCCGCCGCGTTCTCGATCGATCCGCTGACGAGCATCATCGATTCCAAGCAGCTCCTGCTCTTCGCTGTCGTCCCGGCGGTCTATGACCTCGCCCGCGGCCACCGCGCCGTCACCGTCGTCGACGTCATCGTGACAGTCGGCGCCGCGTCGGCGGCGTTCGGCATCATCCAGTACGGGATGCTGCACTACGACAGCCTGCGCCTGCGGCCGCAGGGAGCGCTCACCCACTACATGACCTATTCGGGCGTGCTGATGCTCGTCATCTGCGCCGCGACGGCGCGCCTGGTGTTCGGGTCGCGCGATCGCGTCTGGCCGGCGCTCGTCATGCCGGCGGTCGTCGTCGCCCTGGGGCTGACGTTGTCACGGAATGCGTGGGTCGGCGCGTGCGTCGCCGTCGGCCTGCTCCTGGTGCTGAGGGACTTCCGTCTGAGCGCGCTGCTGCCGGTGTTGGTCGCGGTCGTGTTCGCGATGGCGCCGGATGGCATCACCAACCGGCTGATGTCGATGTTCGACGTGCAGGATCCCTCGAACCAGGATCGGTTGGCGATGGTGGAGGTCGGCGCGCGGATCATCGGGAGCGACCCGCTCACCGGCGTCGGACCCAACATGGTGCCGCGTGTGTACGGGGAATTCCGTCCGGATTACGCGATCAACACGACCAACCCGCACCTGCACAACGTGCCCCTGCAGATCGCCGCCGAGCGCGGCCTGCCGGCGCTCGCCACCTGGACGTGGTTCGTGGTGGCGCTGTCGCTCGCACTGTTCCGGCTGTTCCGCCGCGGTCACGAGCGGGTCCTGTCCGCCATGGCGCTGGCCGCGATTGGCGCCATGCTCGCGGCCGGACTCTTCGAATACAACTTCGGCGACTCCGAGTTCCTGATGCTCTTCCTCGTGCTCGTCACGCTTCCCTTCGCCGCGCTGCGCACCGATGGCGCTCCTGCCGCCGATCCCTCCTGACCGTGGCCGCAGCGTCGCTGCGGCGTTCACCGGCGCACAGATTCTCGTCATCGGCGACGCGATGCTCGACAGGTTCATCGTCGGGCGCGTCACCAGGATTTCCCCCGAGGCGCCCGTTCCGATCGTCGCGTTCGATCACGAGACCTGCCGCATTGGAGGCGCGGCCAACGTCGCTCACAACGTGACGGCGCTCGGCGGCCGGGCAACGCTCGTCGCGGTCACTGGAGAGGACGACGCCGCGGCGACGCTGACACGCGCCTGTCACGACGCCGGGATTTCGCCGTCCCTCATCGGCGACGCCGCCCGGCAGACGACGACGAAGGTCCGGATCGTGACCGAGCGACGGCAACAGGTGGCCCGGATCGATTACGAGGCGGACACCGAAATCAGCGGTGCCATCGAGAATCGCCTCGTCACGGCCGCGCAGCAGCAGGCGGCCCAGGCCTCCGCCATCGTCATCTCGGACTACCTGAAGGGCGTGATCACGCGGCGCGTCGTCCAGGCGGTGATCGCCGCGGCCGGCGAACGCGGAGTGCCTGTGCTGGTGGATCCGAAGATCCCGCACGTCGAGTACTACGCGGGGGCACACGTGGTGACGCCGA
>DATDHP010000042.1:0-2633 GCA_036521515.1 Vicinamibacterales bacterium | reverse complement strand
GTTGATCGACCCCCGCGCTTGTCGGTGCGATCCGGCTTCGCACCACAACCCTGCTCCGCATTGTCGGTGCAAAGACGCGTCGCTGCGTCGGTGCAATCCCCGCTTCGCAATGTCGGTGCAAGCGCTCTCACGTTTGTCGGTGCAATCCGCCGCGCCGCGCAAGCCGGGTGGCCCCGAGACGCGTCAGCGAGCTTGCACTGACACGCGAAGCGGACTTGCACCGACAGGCGGAAGGAGGCTTGCACCGACGAGCGAGAGGGGGCTTGCACCGACGGCGGAAGAGAGTTTGCACCGGCACCTGTCAGATATAATTCGAGCTGTCCCCACGGAGCATGATGGCAAGGATCACGGTCAGGAACCCGGTCGTCGAAATCGATGGCGACGAGATGACGCGCATCATCTGGCACCGGATCCGCGAGCAGCTGATTCTTCCGTACCTCGACATCGACCTGAAGTATTACGACCTCGGCATCGAGTCGCGCGACCGCACGAACGACCAGATCACGATCGACGCGGCGGAGGCCACCAGGGCGCACGGCGTCGGCGTGAAGTGCGCCACGATCACGCCCGACGAGGCGCGCGTGCAGGAGTTCAACCTGAAGCAGATGTGGCGATCGCCGAACGGGACGATCCGCAACATCCTCGACGGCACGATCTTCCGCGAGCCGATCATCTGCCGCAACGTGCCGCGCATCGTCCCGCACTGGGACAAGCCGGTCGTCGTCGCCCGTCACGGGTTCGGCGATCAGTACCGCGCGCAGGACTTCCATTTTCCGGGCGCCGGCACGATCAAGATCAGCTTCACCCCGGCGGATGGAGGTGAGCCGATCGAGCGCGAAGTCATCAAGACCAGGGGCGGCGGCATCGCCATGGGCATGTTCAACCTCGACTCATCGATCGAGGGTTTCGCGCGCGCGTGCTTCACCTATGCGCTCGGCCGCCACTATCCGGTGTACCTCTCGACGAAGAACACGATCCTCAAGGTCTACGACGGGACGTTCAAGAACTCGTTCCAGCGCGTGTTCGACACGGAGTTCAAACAGCAGTTCGACGCCAACGGCCTGACCTACGAGCATCGCCTCATCGACGACATGGTGGCGGCCAACCTGAAATGGAACGGCGGTTACCTGTGGGCCTGCAAGAACTACGACGGCGACGTGCAATCCGATACGGTCGCCCAGGGGTACGGGTCACTCGGTCTGATGACGTCCGTCCTCATGTCCCCCGATGGCAAGGCGGTCGAAGCCGAGGCGGCGCACGGCACGGTGACCCGCCACTACCGGCTGCACCAGCAGGGAAAGCCGACCTCGACCAATCCGATCGCCTCGATTTACGCCTGGACGCGCGGCCTGCTGTTTCGCGGCCAGTTCGACGACACCCCTGACGTCGTGCGGTTCGCCGAGACGCTCGAGCAGGTGTGCGTGGACGTCGTCGAATCGGGCCGGATGACCAAGGATCTGGCGATCCTCATCAGGCCGGACCACCCGTTCCTCACGACCGAGGAGTTCATGGACGCCATCAATACCGGGCTCCGCCAGCGCATGGGCATGTGAAGAACTGCGCAGCCTGAGCCCTGGGGCCGCCTGAGTGATAGGATGGGAGCGGGTTTCTCGGCCCCATCGCCATATGAGATCTTCCGGGCCGCAGCCGGGCGCTGCGGTTGTAGCCGCCATGCTCTGCGCCGGGACCGTGACCGCGCAGTTCATTGCGGGCAAAGCCACTCGTGACGCCCTGTACCTCGCCAATCTCGATGTGACGTCGCTCCCGGCGATGGTCATCGCGACGGCGGTGCTGTCAATGGGGCTCGTCCTGGCGAGCGCGCGCGGGCTGCGCGCCCTGTCGCCGGCCACGTTCGTCTCGCTGGCGTTTGCCGCCAACGCGACGCTGCTGCTGGCCGAGTGGGTGCTCGTGCCAATCGTCCCGCGCGTGGCCGCGACGGCGGTCTATCTTCAGATCTCAGGCGTCGGACCGATGCTCGGCTCCGGCTTCTGGCTGATCGCGACCGAGCGCTTCGACCCGTACACCGCGAAGAAGCGGTTTGGCCAGATTGCCGGCGTGGGCACGCTCGGTGGTCTTGCTGGCGGCCTGCTGGCCGAGCGGGTGGCGGCCACCTTTGGCGTATCGGCGATGCTCCCCGTTCTGGCGGCGATGAATCTCGTCGCGGCGTGGCAGATTCGCCAGTTCGGCGCGCCGTTGGGCCCCACGCAAGAGCAGAGTGCGCGTGATGCCGCAGCCGAGGTGGCCCCCGAGCTCGCGCCCGCGCCCGCGCGCTCGGGCTTCCGCGTGCTCGCCGAAGCGCCATACCTGAGGAACCTCGCGGCACTCGTACTCCTCGGGACCCTGGGTGCGGCGCTGGTCGACTACCTCTTCAAGGCGCAGGCCGTCGCCACATTCGGCCGCGGCGACGGCCTGCTGCGCTTCTTCGCCATCTACTACGCAACCACGAGCCTGTTGACCTTCGTGCTGCAGACCTCGACGAGCCGCCTGGCGCTCGAGAAGCTGGGGCTCGCCGTGAGCGCCAGCACGCCGTCCTTCGCACTGTTCGCAGGCAGCATCGGCAGCCTGCTTGCGCCTGGCTTCGCAGGCGTGACGGCGGCTCGCGGCGGCGAGTCGGTATTTCGCGGCTCGCTCTA
>DATDHP010000041.1:0-7677 GCA_036521515.1 Vicinamibacterales bacterium | reverse complement strand
GATTTCGATCCCGTTCCCGCGCCCGCCGTGCGGTGGCGCGTACGTGAAGTTCGAGAAGCGAGCCGGCGATTTCGCCGTGGCCAGCGCCGGTGTTCAGCTCGAGATGGACGAGGCCGGCACCCTTCGTCGCGTGGCGGTGAGTCTCGGCGCCGTCGGGGCCGCGCCGATGCGAGCGCGTGCGGCCGAGGACATCCTGCTCGGCACCGCGGCGCCGCCTGCCGTTGTGGCGGAAGCCGAGCGGCTCGTTCGCGATGCCGCGCAGCCGTTCGAGGACACGCGCGGGTCGGTCGAATACAAACGGCATCTGGCGGGTGTCCTCTTCCGGCGTGCACTCGGCGCAGCGATAGACCGCGCGCAAGGCAAAGAAGTACTCTCTCGGCACATGTAGTGGGGCTTCAATGCGACGAATCACAATCGTGCTGCTCATCGCCATCCTTCCAGCCGTTGCTGCCGCCCAAGACCGCATGCCACCTATCCCGCCACAGAAGATGACGGATGCGCAGCGGCAGGCGGCGCATGAGCTGCAAAATGCCCGCGGCTATGCGCTCCGCGGCGCGTGGCACCCGCTGCTCCGGAGCCCGGACCTGATGGGGCGGGTCCTCGAGCTGAGCGACTACCTTCGCTTCAACAGCGCGCTGCCGCCGCGGCTCAGCGAGTTCGTCATCCTCATGACCGCCCGCGAATGGACGCAGCAGTACGAGTGGCAGGCGCACCATCCGCTGGCGCTGAAGGGGGGATTGAAGCCGGAGATTGCACAGGCCGTTGCCGAAGGCCGCCGCCCGGAGGGCATGGCCGAAGACGAAGCGGAGCTCTATTCCCTGATCGCCGAACTTCTCCACAACAGGAGCGTCAGCGATGACACGTATGCCAGGGCGGTCGCGAAGTTCGGGGAACATGGCGTCGTCGATGCGGTTGCTCTGTCCGGCTACTACACGACGATCGCCATGATTCTGAACACCGCACGCACGCCCCTTCCGGAAGGCATGGCGCCGCCGCTCGAGCCCTGGCCGTGAAGCTGGAAGGTCGATTCAGCGTCCACGCGGCGAGAGACGACGTCTACCGGTTCCTGACCGATCCGCAGCGGGTGAGCCGTCACATGCCCGACGTGCAGGAGGTCGAGATCGAGGACGCCGACCACTTCACGGTGAAGGCGCGGGTCGGCATCTCGCATGTCAAGGGCACGATGGTCATGAAGCTGGCGATCAAGGACCGCCAGCCCCCCGTCTCCACGACTGTCGTCGGCAAGGGCGCCGGCCTCGCGAGCGTCGTGGACTTGGTGACCCGCTTCAACCTGGAGGCCGCGGGCGACGGCGGGACGATCGTGAACTGGCAGGGCGAGATGACGATCGCCGGCAAGCTGGCGGCCTTCGGCTCGCAAGGGCTGCTCGACCGCATGGCAAAGAAAAACGTGGATACGTTTATCGAAGGGATCCAGGCCGGAATCCGGGCCACCGTGTAGGTGTGGCTTCCGCCTTCAAGCGGAAGAGTGTGGCTTCCGCCTTCAGGCTGAAGATCGGGCACACTGATCTTCCGGCTGAAGCCGGAAGCCACATGTGCCTGCTTACTTCAATATCGGAATCGTGTCGACGGCCTTTGGCATCGGCCGGGACTCCAGATACGCGTAGATGTGGGCCAGGTCGGCGTCCGGCATGACCTTCGTCGTGTAAAGCGGCATCTGGCCGGCTGGCCGGCGCACGTATCTCGAGAACGCGGCAAAGGGAAGTGGGCGTGGGGCGATCCGCGGTCCGGTGGCGCTCGACCCCTGCCCCTCGTAGCCGTGACACTGGTAACAGCCGTAGCTGACGTACATCTTCTTTCCGGTGTCCGCGTTCCCCGCAGGTGCCGGCGCCGTTTGCGCGTGGGCGGCCAGCGGCATCAGTGCCACCGCGACGCCCAGGACGACGAATCGAATTCGATGCATCGATGACTCCGAGTTCTTCCGGCTGAAGCCGGAAGCCACAGCTATCGGGTGCCGTGGCTTCCGCCTTCAGGCGGAAGGAAACTACCGCGGCTGCGTGACGACGTCGATGAGCGCCGGCTGACCCTTCTTGACGAGCGCAAGCGATCGCGCGATGGCGGGGCCCAGTTGGTCGGGATTCGTGATCGGTCCCTCCCCGTGTATGCCCATGCCCTGCGCGATCTTTGCGTAGTCGACGAACGGGTCATCGATCGTCGTGCCGATGTGCGCTCTGGTGATCCCGCGCTGGTGGCGGCTGGCCATGCGCTGGAGATGCATGACCTCCTGGTGGTACGCGCGGTTGTTGTGCATCACCGTCAGCAGCGGGATGCGGTGGTGCGCGGCGGTCCACCAGACGCCTGGCGCATACAGGAAATCACCGTCGCCCTGGATATTCACCGATAGCCGCCCGTGCTTCTTGTTGGCGAGAGCGGCGCCGACCGCTGCCGGGGCGCCGTACCCGACACCGGCGCCGCCCGAGTCTCCGAGCCACTGGTAGTGCTTGTCGAACTTCCAGAGCCGCCTGGCCCACCCGCTGCTGTTGCCGCTCTCCGACACGAGCGTCCAGTCCTCGTTCCTGATCGCCGCCCACAGCTCGGCGGTCAGGCGGGCGGTGCTGATTGGTGACGCGTCCCACGCGTAGGCCGCTTCGTTCCGCGCGGCGTTGAGCGCCCGGGTGTGCGCTTCGGCCAGGGTGCGGCCGCGTTCCTCGAACACCCGGCGGCGGTCGGCCGTGATCAGGCGCTTGCACGCCTCGGTCAGCGCCGGGAGCGTCGCCTCCGCGTCGGCGGCCATGGCCACGTCCACTTCGGGGTAGCGCTGGAAGTCCTGGTAGTTGGCCTTGGTCATCAGGTCGGACGCGGTAATGCTGATCAGCTTCGCGCCGGGTTTGAGGAAGGATCGCGACGTGCGGTGCAGCGCGTCGCGGACGGTGGAAACGGTGCCCCAGAAGTCGAACAGCTCGAGGCCGAGGATCACATCGGCGTTCGCGATCAGCTGCCGTGCGCTGTCGCTCTGGTTGAGCGGATGTCGCGACGGGAAGTTCATGCGGCCGCCCTGGTCGACGACCGGCGCCTGCAGCGCTTCCGCGAGCTCGATCAGCCGAGTCAGGCCTGCCGGCGTCCTCGCCGCGCGGTCCGCGACGATCACCGGGTTCTGCGCGTTGACGAGGAGTCGCGCCGCCTCCGCGACCGCCCCGGAATCTCCCTGCGGAGGCGTCGCGACGGTCAGCTTCGGCACACGCAGCCGGGCGTTGAGCTCCTGCTCGATCGGGTCTTCCTGCAACCCGCCATCGATGACGACGACGACCGGCATCATCGGCGGCGTCATCGCGATCTTGTAGGCACGGACAGCCGACTCGGCGAAGTGCGCCAGCGACACCGGCGAGTCGTCCCACTTCACGTAGTCGCGGACCATTGCGGCCGCGTCCTGGACGCTGTGCGCCCATTCGACGCCTGGCCGGCGCGTGGTCGCGTCCAGGTGGTTGCCGGCGAGGATGTAGACCGGGACGCGGTCGCAGTACGCGTTGTAGATCGCCATCGCGGCGTGCTGGATGCCGACTGTGCCGTGGCACAACACGCCCATCGGCTTGCCCTCGGCCTTGAAGTAGCCGTGCGCCATCGCCACGGACGACTCTTCGTGGCAGCACGTGATGAACTCCGGCATCTGGTTGTTGCCGTAGTTGACGATCGACTCATGGATGCCGCGGAAGCTCGACCCTGGATTGGAGGCGATGTACTCCATGTTGAACGACTTGATGACGTCCACCATGAAGTCGCCGCCTGGGCGGTCGGTCGTCAGGACCTCGCCCTCGCCAGTCGGATCCGTTTCGCGCCGTTGGGCAGGCGCCGAGGCGGGCGCCGGCGCCGCTGACTGCGCCGCGGCCGCCCCTGCGCCAGGGACGATGGCGGCGGCGCCGGTGATGGCCGCGCTTTTCAGGAAGTCCCGACGATCCACGGACAGCTTCTCTGCCATTGCCGTCTCCTCGATGCGCATCAAAAACGGTCGGAGGTCATGTTCTTGTTCAGGTACGTAGTGGCGGGCCTTCAGGCCCGCCTGGGCGGATACATCACCACGAATGAGCTCCAGGCTCGGACAGTCTACTCCACGTTCCTGAGATATTCAGCTACCCCGCCCGCTACTTCGAATTTAGCGCCCCGCTGCCCGTAAAGAGTCGATCATCATCGGCGAGCTCGAGTCGAGAGCGTTGAACCATCGCTCCACCTCGGCGAGCTCGGGAAAGGCCCACGCGGCGCGCTGCTGGAGCAACGCCAGAACCGGCCAGATCACGCGATTGGCATAACGCGCACGCTCGGAGGTATCGAAGAGAAGCTGCAGCTCCTCCTCGTCCGCGAGTTGCCGCCCCGCGAAGCCGATCGCTGTGCGGTATCTGCTGACAATGGGTGCCCGTTGCGCTGGCGGAAACCGAAAGAGGAATGTCGAGAGATCGTAGCTGAACGGGCCCACGCCAGCCTTGTCCCAGTCGACGAGCCGAACGTGCCATCCAGTGGGGACCTCACTCACGAAGACATTGATCGGCCATAAATCTCCATGCAGCAACGTATCCGGTCCTGCCGCTTCCTCGAACACGCGCGTCCGGCGGGGGGCGTCGTCGCGAAGCGCGACGAGCCGGTCGAGCAGGCGATCCGTGACGCCTGCGAACTCGGGGGGCGACTCGATTGCCGCATCGGCGAGCCCCCCGAGCGCAGCAATCGCGTCACGAACGTTGGCGACGAAGTATTGGCTCCCGAGGTTGCCGGCATAACGGCGCAGGTCCGGCAGCACCCCGTGATTGGCCGCGCGTGTATGCATCTCGGCGATGAAGTCCACCGTCGCGCACATCAGCTCCGGATCGCAGTGCGCGGCGAGTGTCTCGTCGCCGAGATCCTCGTACACGTGCCAGACGTAATCGCCTCGCCGCGCCGCTGCCACGCCGAGCAAACGCGCGCAGTGGTCGCCCAATCCGAGCGCCGTCAACCACTGCTCCGCGACGAGCCGGTTGCGCTGAGCGACAGCGGGTTCGAGGCGTTTGAGCACCACCGACCGCTGCCCTGATCCAGTTGCAACCGCCAGGCGGAACACCCGTCGCTTCAACTGCTGGAAACCGACGATCCGGTCGAAACCGTCAATGGCGGGCAGTTCGCTGAGCGCGTTCCACAGCTCGGCGAATCCCGGCTCGCCGGTTTGGACGAAAGCCTGTTCCAGGCGGCTCCGCAGATCGAGTATCTCTCTCATGACGGACTGATCGCCCGCGGCTCGAGGGCGCGCTCGAGTACTCGAGTGACGACCTGCAGGCCATCGAAGTGCTCCTCTGCGAGCGCCCTCGCTTGCCGGCTATGCCGGTCGTAGTCCGCTTCGGCGGCCTCCAGCGCTGCGGCGGCTTCATCCAGGGTGCGGAATCGGAAGAGACCGTCGTTGTCTGGCAGCACCCGGCTCGGTCCGGTGTGCTGCACCACGGCAGGCTTCCCGCTCGCCAGGTAACACAGCGTGCGGTCGCTCAACCACGCGGTCTCGAGGCTGACATACACCGGTTTCGCGCAGCTGAACTCGCCTCGCGATCGCTGGATGTACGCGCGGTACGCGTCCGGTGTCGCGCTCACGTCCCATGCTTCGCGAAGCCGCCATCCCCTCGGTTCCATGAGCCGGCGATACTCTTCATGCCACTCAGCGAGACAGACGGCCAGCTCGAGCGGAACACGCGCATGCTCCGGCAGACCGATGTACTCGAGGAACGACGCGCGCTTTTCATTGCAGAACGTCGCACCATCGAACTCGAACGATCCGCCCCACCAGTGCGCCACGGTCGTGTACGAGCCGTTGTCGGCCGGGCATAAAGGCCATTCCGGGAGGAACACAACGGGCGGCGTGTAGAACCAGCGCACGCCGCAGTCGGGAAATCGCGCCGAGGGCGTGCCGACCGTCTCCCCGATCGTGAAGTACGTGTCGTGTCGCGCCAGATGGATATCTCCGGTCGTCACCCAGATCTGGAGCACGCCGGGATCGGTATCGATGAACGCGGATCGGCGGAACCGTTGCACCACTCGCGCAGGCTGGGAGTGCCACAGGTTCACCAGGAGATCTGCACCTGCAGCTTCGTCCAGGTCTCGCGCGCCAGCGGCGAGCGTGTCAGGAACCGGCTGGCCGTTCATCGAATAGAGTGCCAGCGAGTCGCCGAGGCCGTAACGATCCAGCCGCGACTTCAGGGTGGCGACGCACTCGGCGACATCGCCGCCGCGGCGCCTGCGGCGCGCCGCCGCCGATGAATCACTGTCGTCGAGGTCGATGCCTTCCAGCCAGATCACCCGACAACCGAGCGCCCGCAGCGCGAGGGCCCACTGAAGATAGACCCAGAGATGCCCGCCGCCCTGCGGGTAGGCGATGGTATTCGCCGGCGCAAGGCACACGCTCAGGCTCACGAGATTGCCTCCGGACGGGCAGTAGACATCGAGTCCGCGGATATCGGTCGCGGGGAATCTTCCGACGGTGCAGCGGTGCCGGCGCTCAACGCGGCATTCAGCGCCGTTTCGAGCACTCGCTTCGAGTCGAAAAGCGTCTCGGCGATCTCGCGGGAGATGCGGCAGTGGCGCTCGTAGTGTCCGTTGATTTCTTCCAGCGCCTCGGCCGCATCGTGCAGGGAGATGAAACGAAACATCCCCTCACCGTGCGGCAGGTACGAGCTCGGGCCAGTGTGTTGAACGACGACCGGCTTGCCGCTCGCCAGATAACATACCGTTCGGTCGCTGATCCACGCGTTCTGAAACTCCATGCATGACGGCTTGGCGCAGCTGAACTCACCGCGTGATCCCTGGACGTAGCGCCGGTACGCCTCAGGGCTGCCCGCGACCTCCCGCGAGTCACGCACCTGCCAGCCATGCTGCTCCAGGCGCGCCCGATCGTCGGCGTCCTTCTCGGCCTGCTTGACCCGGACCCGGCCAACCGGATCGCGATCGAGCAGGTAGAGCGCGAGCTCGAGGGGCAGACTGGTGTGGCGAGGCAGCTCGATGAATTCGAGAAACGACGCTCGTTTCGTGTTGTCGCGAAGCACGATCATCCCGTTCTCGTTCACGGGCAGCCAGCTCGCCGAGGACCAGCTGGAGACGGTGGTGAACGCTTGCGTTCCGGGATGAAAGGAAAAGGGCCAGGCGTCGAGGCATACAGGCGGCCGTATGTGCACCCAACGGAGGCCGCAATCGGGAAAACGAGCGGCAGGAGTGGCGACTGTTTCGCCTGTCGTCAGGTAGCGGTCGTGCCGCGGTACGGCCAGTTGGCCGGTACTGATCCAGAACTGAAGCAGTCCCGGGTCGATGTCAACGAGCGCAGTGCGCCGGGCACACGCGAGCAGCCGGGCATCGATCCCGTAGTGGAAATTCAGCAGCAGATCCGCTCGCCGCAGAACCGATTCGACGCTCGAGGATGTGCATCCCACGAATTGGAACGAGCCGGCGTCCCCCGTGCTGCGATCGATTGAGTAAAGGAGCGTTTTCCCTTCGAGTCCGAATCGCTTCGCCCTCTCGAAAAATGTCGAGAGCACGTGGGCGTGCCGGTCCGGATCGGCGGAGGGTCTGAGCTGCTCCAGCCAGTAGACCTCGCAGCCAAGGCGGCGCAGCCCTTCTGCGTACTGCATGTACACCCAGAAGTGGCCGCCGCCTTCGGGGAAGTTCGCCACTTTGTAGACGGAGATGACGACCGTACTCATGTGGCTTCCTTCGACCCGATACCGG
>DATDHP010000040.1:0-4487 GCA_036521515.1 Vicinamibacterales bacterium | reverse complement strand
CGGATCGTCTGGCCGATCTCCGTCTCGGTCAACGAATCCAGCGAGGACGTCGCCTCGTCGAAGACCAGAAGGTGCGGCCGGCGCAGGAGCGCGCGGGCAATCGACAGCCGCTGCTTTTCACCGCCCGACACCTTCACACCGCCCTCCCCGATCACCGTATCGAGCCCGCGGTCGGCGCGCGCCAGCAGGCTGTCGCAGGCCGCCTGCTGCAGCACCTCGAGGCATTCGCGGTCGCTGGCCGTCGGATTCACGAACAGCAGGTTCTCGCGGATGGTCCCGGAGAACAGCTGCGTGTCCTGCGTCACGAAGCCGATGCGCTCGCGCAGCTGGTTCAGGTCGATCGTCGACGCCGGGTGCCCGTTGTAGAGGATATCCCCCGCCTGCGGCACGTAGAGGCCGACCAGCAGCTTCACGAGCGTCGTCTTGCCGGCGCCGGACGGGCCGACGAACGCGACCGTGTCGCCGCGCCGGACGTCGAAGGAGATCTCGGTCAGCGCCGGCGTGGACGCCGACTGGTGCTTGAAGCTGACGCGATCGAACGCCAGGCGCTGAAGGTCCGGCAACGGCACCGGGTTCGCCGGGCGCGGCTCCTTCGGCATGTCGAGGATGTCCTGGAAATTCTTCAGCGACACTTCCGCTTCCCGGTAGATGTTGATGATGTTGCCCAGCTCCTGCAGCGGTCCAAAGATGAAGAAGGAGTAGATGAACAGCGAGAAGAACTGCCCGACGGTGATCGCCTGGGCGTAGATCAGATAGAGCATCAGGAACAGGATGCTCGTGCGCAGGAAGTTCACCGCCGTTCCTTGAATGAAGCTGAGACTGCGGATGTACCGCACTTTCTTGAGCTCGAGCCGGAGGATCTTCTCGGTCGTCGAATTGAGCCGCGAGATCTCCTGCGGCGCCAGGCCCAGGCTCTTGACCAGCTCGATGTTGCGCAGCGACTCGGTCGTCGAGCCGGCGAGCGCCGTGGTCTCGGACACGATGGCCTTCTGAATGACCTTGATCTTGCGGCTCAGCACCGAGCTGAGAACGCCGAGGAGCGGCACGGTCATGAAATAGACCGGCGCGATGAGCCAGTGCACGCTGAAGGCGTAGATGACAACGAAGATGATCCCGACCAGCGACGTGAACAGCACGTTGATCGACGCCGAGATCAGCCTCTCGACGTCGGTCCGCACCTTCTGCAGCTTGCCGAGCGTTTCACCGCTCCGCTGGTCCTCGAACACCGAATACGGCAGCTCCAGCGAGTGCCTGATGCCGTCCGCGTAGAGCCGCGCGCCGAGGCGCTGGGTGATGACGTTGATGAAATAGTCCTGGAAGTTCTTCGCCACCCGCGACACGAACGCCACCCCCACCGCCGCCGCCAGCAGCAGGCTCACGCCGCGGAAGAACTCGCCGGTCGTGTACTCCTGGAACTTCGTCGCGTACTCGTCGATGACGTAGCGGAAGATCAGCGGGTCGAGCAGTGAGAAGATCTGGTTGATGGCTGCCAGCACGAGGGCGAGTGCGACCAGCCGCCAGTAGTCCTTCAGGTAGGCGAGGAGCAGCGTCATCTCTGTTCGACGCTTCCCGACGCCGCGGGGATCACTTCCATGACCGCCTGCTCGAGGATCATCCCGAGCGTCTCGATGATGTGCCGGCCCTCGTCGGCGGTGGCCTCGGCCGGGAATCCGAAATAGGCATCGGGCCCGCCCGCCTGGGTGAAGGTGACGTTGCCGCGGTGCATCGCCTCGATGATCGAGCGCGGGTTCGGCGGGAGGGCGGCCATCACCTCGCTGAGGACCAGGTCGGGCCGTTCGGCCAGGACGACGGAGCCCTCGTAGCGGCCGGCGTGACAGGCGCCGCTCTTGAACTCGGCGGTAAGGTGCTCCGCCCAGCGGCGCCGCGTCAGGTCCGGAAAGACGAGCATCCCGTGGCCCCGGGCCGAGATCTCGCTGACTGCGGTTCGCAGCGCCTGGATGTGCGCCGGATCGTGATGGGCGTTCGCAAGCGCAGTCACGCGGACTCCGTGCGTCGCCAGGCTGCGCACGGCGCCGGTGACCAGCAGCGTCGTCGCCTCGGACGGGGTGTGCAGGGTGCCGGCGAACTCCGACGCGAACGGCGCCGGCGCCAGCGCCAGCGCCGGCAGCAGCAGCACGTGCAGCCCGCGCGCCGACAATCGTTCCGCGCCCGCGCGCGCCATCGCCTCGGCAATGATGACGTCAGTTCCGAGCGGAAGGTGCGGCCCATGCGCCTCGATGGCGCCCGTGGGCAGCACGGCGACCGTTGGCTCCGCGGCCAGTTCGCGCACCGCCCGCCACGTCAGCGAGGCCAGGGAATGCACCGCCATGCCGGTCATTCGAGTGTATGCCAATGGGGGGTAAGAGGACAGGGATCGGGATTCGGGATTCGGGGACCGGGTCCGCATGCGGAGGGGGCAGAGCTCGCGGAGGAGGTCTCACGCAGAGCCGCTGAGGGGCGGAGGTCGCGGAGAACAAATAGTGCTTACTGTTCTCTGCGATCTCTGCTTCTTTGCGGATCTGCGTGCGATCTCCTCTGCGCCCTCCGCTTCCTCGGCGCCCGCGCCCTGCGATTACAATTTCGCACAGTGATTCCCACACGACTCAACCTTGCGGCGCACCTGCTCGACGCGCGGATCCTGGAAGGCCAGGGCGCCCGGCCCGCGATCCGCACGAAGGGCAGGACGTTGGCATACGCGGACGTGGCGCGGCTTTCGGCGCAGTACGCACTCGTCCTGGCCGGCGACGATGTTCGGCCGGAGGAGCGCGTCATCGTTGCGCTGCCTGACGGGCTGGATTTCGTGGCGGCCCTGTTCGGAATCCTGCGGCGCGGCTCGGTCGTCGTCATGGTGAACCCTGACGCGCCTCCGGAGCTGATTCAGTACTTTTTCGAGTACACGCGGGCGAGCGCGGCATTCGTGCCTGCCGATCGCGTCGGCGTTTTCCGCCAGGCGTCAGCCGGTCTTGCCGGCGCAACGACGCTCTACGCGGTAGGCGGGGGCGAGTTTTCAGCCCGCCTCGAGTCGCAGCCCGGCGAATACGCCGCGTTCGACTCGCATCGTGACGATGCCGCGATCTGGCTGTTCAGCGGAGGCACGACCGGACGACCCAAGGCCGTCGTGCAGACGCACCGCGCCTTCGCGAATACGACCGCGCTCTACGGACGAGGCGTCCTTGGCATCGGTCCCGATGACATCACGATCGCCGTGCCGAAGCTGTTTTTTGGATATGCCACCGGCGCGAACCTCTTCTTCCCGTTCTCGGTCGGCGCATCATCCGTTCTGTTTGCGGAGCCTTGCAGGCCCGACGTGCTCTTCGCCGAGATTGCGCGGCATCGGCCCACGATCCTGATCAACGTGCCGACGATGATCCAGCAGATGCTGGCGCACCCGGATGCCCGGTTCCAGGATTTTTCGTGCCTGCGGCTCGCGACCTCCGCCGGCGAGGCGCTGCCGGCCGAGCTGCACGAGCGCTGGATGCGCGCCTTTGGCGTCGAGCTGCTCGACGGCCTCGGGACCGCCGAGATGTGGCACATCTTCATCTCCAACCGTCCGGGCCACGTCGTGCCGGGAACGCTTGGCCACGTGGTGCCCGGCTTCGACGTGAAGCTGTGCGACGCGGATGGCCACGAGGTCGCAGGTGGAGAGGTCGGCGCGCTGTGGGTCAAGGGTGAGTCGCGCGCGGCCGGGTACTGGCAGCAGATGGACGACAGCATGCGCGCGTTTCGCGGCGAATGGTATGTGTCGGGCGACATGTTGTGCCGCAATCCGGACGAGACCTACACCTACTGCGGCCGGTCCGACGACATGCTGAAGGTGGGCGGCAAATGGGTGGCGCCGGGCGAACTCGAAAACTGTCTCTTGACCCACCCGGCGGTGCGCGAGGTGGCCGTCGTCGGCGTGAAGAACGTGGACGGGCTCGTAAAGCCGTATGCCTTCGTCGTGGCCGCGTCACCCTCGCCCGCGCTTGCCGAGGAGTTGCAGGAGTACGCGCAGTCGCGGCTCGAGCGCTACAAGTATCCGCGCGAAGTCATCTTCCTCGACGAGCTCCCCCGAACGCACCTTGGCAAGGTCGACCGCGGCGCGCTCGCGAAGCGATTCAGATAGCATGTGTTGACGCAGGGTTGTCTCTGCGGCTGCGGTTCAGTCCTTGCTCGCGCTCTGGACCTTGACGAGCTTCGGCTTCCTGACGCCGGGCCTTGTGATGCGCTGGCGGCGTCCCGGCCGCTTCGACGGCTCGAATGGCGGGATCGCCACGGCCTTGCCCGTCTCGGCCGACTCATACAGCGCCTGCACGATGCGGACGTCCTGCAGCCCTTCCTCGCCGGACGGCTCAGGCGTCCGGTTCTTCTGAATGCAATCGGAAAAATACAGGAGCTGCGGCGCAAACTGGTCACGCCGTCCGATGCGCTTGCGCGTCGTTCTCCCGCCGACCGTCAGTTCGTAGCCCAGGCCTTCGGCGTACTCGTACGCCGGATCCACCGAGACG
>DATDHP010000039.1:0-4415 GCA_036521515.1 Vicinamibacterales bacterium | reverse complement strand
GGCTGGGCAAAGTCCGCCACCCAGTTGTAGCCGGCGTCCACTCCGATGGTGAACGAGCGGGCGAATTGGAAATCGGCGCCTGCGCGCAGGTGGCCGCCGACCGTCGCGCTCGTGCGATCGCCCGTCAACACGTTGCGGTCGCCCGTTTCTCGACCAGGAGCAGCGACGACAGGCGAAAAGCTGCCGTCGCCTTCGCCAAACACCGGTCCGACACCCGCTGCCACGAACGGCTTGATGGCATCGCTCTGGCGCCCGAATGAAAACGGGTTCCACCGCACGCCGATCGGGAACGCGACGAGCGAGGTGACGCCGTCGAAAAATGCCCCGTCCGGCCCGACGACCGGGCCGTTCCGCAGCTCCAACGCCTCGATCGCAAACGTGACGGAGAGGTTCTCCTCCAGATAGCGCGTGTACTGCAGCCCGGCCACCAGATCGCCGGTGCTTACGCCGGTCGACACGGCGCCCTTCGCGCCGGTGCGCCGCATGCCGAGCCGCAGGTCGAGGCGATTGCGCCCTTCCACGGCATACAGCAGCGCGTCCGCAGGCCCGCGCGATCGCGTCAGCTCGACCGTCGTCGGGTTGAACTGCTTTGGATCGACGATCAGCCGGCCGCCATCAGCGACGCTCACTTTTGCCAGGAGCGCCGTCTTGTCATGCTCCACTCGCACTTCATACGCGCCGGGCTCCACGCCCAAGGCGACGGTCCGTCCACGCGGCTTGTAGACCTCGACGATCAGCTCCTGTGCGGCGCTGCGAACGAAGAACCGGCCCTCCACCTCCTGGCCGAGCACGAGCGTCGCCGACAATTGCCGGACGTCGGTCATGACGACGTCGCCGGTGCCGGACATGTTGATGTCGTAGGACGGATGCTGGGCGCCGCCCTTGCTGTCGACGGTTCGCCCGAGCGTTTCGCTGAACGCGAACTGGTAGGCCTCGTTCAGCGTGATGCGCCCGTCGCCGGACAGATCGGCGGCGCCGCGCAAGCCCGAGACGAGGTAGTGGGTGAAGTACGACGCGCGAATCCGGTCCGACTCCTGCGCCACTTCGGTTGCGGCGCTGGAGGTGAGAAAGGCGTGACCCCGCATGCTGGCGGATTGGTCCACGAGAAACGGCGGACGCGCCCGTCCGCCCTTGATTCGGGTGAACGCGCCGGACGCGCAGGCATCGAGGACGGCAATCCGCACATCGGCCGGGATCTGATCGAGCCGATCGCGCAGGCTGCGGTACGAATAGCGATCCTCGCCAAGCAGCAGGCCTTTTTCGTCGGCATGGCCCGAGTAATAGACGATGACTTCGGTGCGCGCGGCGCCGGGACCGGCGAGGCGGGCCGCGTCGGCGACGCGACGCGTCAGCAAGTCGAGCCCGTCGAGCAGATCGCGCAGCTTCGGCTGCTTGAGGATCGTGTTGTGCTCAGGGCTGACGCCGCCGAGATCGACCATCACGCGCGCGAACCGCTCGGCGTCGGAGACTCCGTACTTGAGCACCGGACGGTCGGCGCCTCCGTAGTTCGCGCCGACGATCAGCGTGTAGCGCTGGAGGGGCGTGTCGGCGTCAACGGCGTTCGCGGCGAGCACCAGCAGCGAGCAGGAGAGAAACAGGCATCCAGGTCGGATCATGGCGCGCTCTCTTTCTGAAGCGTGAAGACTGACTGCTGAAGGCCTGCGGCGAGGGACCGTGCGGGAATGGCGTCGCGTCGGCCGTTGCGATGGCGCGCTGTGCGGACGCGACGATCGGCGCAATCGGGAACGGCCCTTCTCCGGTGATGAGATAGAACCGCTCCCAGCGTGGCGCATCGTCCAGCTCGTACGCCTGGTCGAGCAGGACCGTCGGCTCGCGGCCGAGCGCCACGGCGCGATCGCCGCCGGTTGGCAGATGCACGGTGACGTGGCCACGGCCGTCGATCGACAGAATGACGCCATACGCGCGCCCGGCGGCGCGGTAGCCGACGCGAATGACGTCGCCTTGACGCGCGACGGCGCCGTCGGTGAGCGTCTCGCTCCCCGCCCCCACCTGCCGGAACAGCGTCAGCGACGCGTCGAGGCCCTTGATGCGCTCGTCGCCTCCGGCAGGCACGAAGATCGCCCGGGGCAGCAGGAACAGGAGGGCGACCCCGGCCGTCACTGCTGCCGGCAGCGCCCAGCGTGCCAGCGACGTCCGTGGCCGGCGTCCGGCGTCCGTGCGCTCCGCCGCGAGACGATGTCGAACGCGCGCGGCGACGAGCTCCAGGCGATCGCTCGCCTGAATCTCTTCGTCGGACAGGGCGAGCGCGTCGACGCGGCGACGCAGCAGGTCGTCCGCTCGCATCCGCCGCTCGAGGCCGGCCGCCACGTCGGCCGGCAGCTCCTTCAGGCGATAGCGTTCGAGCGTGATCTCGGCGACGGGGCCGTCGTTGTCAACTTCCATGGGTCACCTCCACTCCACGAGCGTGTCGCGCAGTCGCCGCAGCCGTTTGCGCACGCCGGAGACCGACAACCCGGTCTCCTCGGCCACCTGGTCGAGCGTGAGGCCGTCGAGGTGATGCAGGACCGCGATCGTCCGGCTGGACGCGGGGTGCCGTCCGAAGAGCCGATCCAGGAGCATGCGTGCATCGCTGCCGGCGCCGGCGCGCCCGGCGGCCGCGATCTGATACAGCCGGTCCTCATCCGGCGTTTCCGGCGTTCGCCGGCGATCGCGGATACGGTTCAAACAGACATTGGTCGCAATCCGGTACAACAGGCTCGAGGGATAGCGGGCATCGAGGCGCGTGCGCCGTTGGAGCAGCCGGACGAACACGTCCTGACAGGCGTCCAACGCTTCGTCCTCGTCGCGTAACAATTGCCGGCAGCGTCTGAGCACCATAGGCCCGTACCGCAAGGTGATTGCCGTGACATCGAACGCGTCCATCGCGCTATCTGCTTGAACACCGCCGACGGCTGGAAGTGTTACTTCGGAGGACACAGCACCGGCGGTATCCAAAGGGCGTACCTCGGAGATCGTGCCAGACAACGACCGCCGAGAGCCCAGCATCCGCCCATCCTGCGCACCAGCGTGTCCTCTGAGCAACCAGTGTCGATTCGCAGCGACGGTTCAGGGTTGGAAATCCACCTCCGGGAAGCGTGTGGACTCGCCGCGCAGGAGCGGGCGGGCTCGCCCGCGCAGAGCCCAGTCGAACCAGGCGACGAGGTAGCGGCGCTGGATGCTGAGGGCTCGTTCGCCGTCAATGGGGCCGGTGGGGAAGACAACGCTGAAGTCGATCGTGGACTTGAACACGGTCATGTCGGTCAGGTCGGAGTGTTCGGCGCCGTCGATGATCAGATGGAGGCGTGGACCGCGAAGCTGGTCGTAGAAGTCGGCCCAGTCCGGGTCGTCGGCCCGGCGCTCGTGCTGGTTGCCCATCATCAGGAACGGCCGGTCGAAGCTGATCGGGCCCCGGAGAGTGCCGTCAAGCGCTGCGCCGGCGCCGATTCGCGGGTCCTGGTTCATGGCGCCGATCACCGTGGGGCCGCCCAGGGAGTGGCCGTACGCGCCGACCCGTGTCAGGTCCAGCATCCGCGCCAGGCCTCTGGGCAACGGCCGGTGACCGGCATCGGGGTTGTGCCCGGCGGCGAGCGCGGTGAGCTGGTCAAGGACGAAGCGCAGGTCGGCGGCACGAACCTCGCGTAGCAGGTCGTCGACGCGTAGCCCGGGCCGCTGGACCTCGACCCTCCCATCGGGAAACTCGACCACGCCGTCGAAGGTGTGGTCGATGCCGGCCACCACGTATCCCCTGCTTGCCAGCTCCTCATGCAGGGCAGTGTTGATGGCAGCGCTGACGCCAAGGCCGTGGGAGAAGAGCACGACCGGCCGGCGCCTGCCGGGCAAGGCGGGCGGGTCCTGGAGACTGTGGGTCGGAAAGGACAGCAGATCGGTGGGCAGGTCTACGCCGGTTGCCGCACGCAGGAACTCCGTGAAGACGCTGGCGACGCCCGGTGTCAGGTACGCCGCGGCGGGCTGCCGCCTCTCGGCGGCGGGATACCACAGCCGCACCATCAGCTCCCGCACTCGTGTCGGTGCCAGCGGGTCGGTCCGGGAGTCGTCAACCAGGTGCAGCGACGTCGTGCCGACCTGGTATGGGCCGGTTGGGTCGGGCAAGCTGAGCCGCGGTGTCACATCCGGTCCGGCGTGACCCGCCAGTGCGGGTATCCACTCACCGGCTGCCACCGCCAGCACCAGAAGCGAGGAGGAGAGAAACAGGTTTCCAGGTCGGATCATGGCGCGCTCTCTTTCTGAAGCGTAAAGACTGACCGCTGAAGGCCTGCGGCGAGGGGCAGTGCGTGAATGGCGTCGCGTCGGCCGTTGCGATGGCGCGCTGCGGACGCGACGATCGGCGCAATCGGGAGCGGCCCTTCTCCGGTGATGAGATAGAACCGCTCCCAACGTGGCGCATCGTCCAGCTC
>DATDHP010000038.1:0-11433 GCA_036521515.1 Vicinamibacterales bacterium | reverse complement strand
CGAAACCCCTCCGCGCGCCCGCCCGTGACGCTGAGCGGAATGCGGTCGGTCGTTGCCCAGACGCCGTGTGCCGGATCCAATATCTCCCATCGGATCATCACGCGGTGGCGAAACCCGGATGGCGCGAACACGCGCGCGAAGTAGTGCAGGCGGTCTCCATCGCGCCGCTCGAACGGTCGTGAATCGCGCCGCCAGGACGCCCACGCCGGCGGCTCCCTGTAGACGAGCGTATAGCCGCCGTCTTCACGACGGACGTCGTGATAGATGCCGTGAAACTGGACGGACAACGGCACTGGTGGGATCAGGCGCAGCACGTACAGGACGCCGATGAACACGAGCATCCCGGCCGCAGGCGCAAACAGCCGCACACGCGCGACCGCGCGATCGGCGTCCGATGGTGCGAGCCAGCCGGCCACCAGCCACACCAAAGCGGCGGTCAGGAGCAGCGACAGCAGGAACACCCACGCGTCGATGCGTCCCAACGTGATCGGAACGAAGTAGGTGAGAAAGGACAGGACGCAGAAGCCATAGAGTCCGAGTCGCAGTGCATACCCGGCGCGTCGCACCCGCGGCACCTCGTTGATCAGCATGACGCCGACGAGCAGGACGAGGAACACGGCCGGGCGCGCGACCGTGCTGCTCCTGAAATAGAGGACGACGTAGGCGCTGAGCAGGCCGCCGTACAGGAAGTGGACGGCCTCCACGTTGTACCGCCACCAGTGCTGCGCGAGCTCGCCGGGCGCCCACCTGCCCATGGCCTCCCGGTGCTGATAGGTGAGCAGGCCGGTCAGGCCGGCCAGGTATCCAAGCTGGAACGCCAGGTCCCTCCAGGCGTCGATCCGCTGCATCGTAAGGAAGTCGAATAGAAAGCCGGCGACGAACATCGCAATGGCGGAGAAGTGCCGGAGCGGGGCCGGAACGGGAGCTCGCTCGACGGAATCGTTCATGGTCTCGAGGATCCATTCTTGCGCGGTACGCATCCAGCAACCAGTCGTTTATCGCGTCGCCGCCGACGGGTTCTTCCGCCTGAAGGCGGAAGCCACAGCAATTGAAGTATTTGTGGCTTCCGGCTTCAGCCGGAAGAGAACAGAGTTCATCGCGCCCGGCCCTGCAGCCGGTGAGTTTACGCGCGCCGACGCCAGGCGAACAGCAGCGGCGCACGTGCCAGCGCTCGAATGAGGCCGGTCAGCGCGGCCAGCCAGGCGGCCAGCGCCACGTAAACGGTGACGCGCGGGATCACGAAGAGCCAGGGCACCTCAATCGCCTCGGCGAGCCGGTACGTGCACACCGTGTACATCCCCAGCGGGAAGACCGCCCCCCAGTACAGCGGGTCGTATCGCAGCGGGAACCGCTGATGGAGGTGCCGCCAGGCGCCGAGCGTAACGAGCATTGGAATCCACCACGTGGCCGTCGCCCAGAACAACAGCGTCAGTCCCTTGACGAACGGCCGCAGCTCCACGAGCAGCGGCGACTGCGGCGCAGCGGCCACGAGCAGGCTGCCGGCAAGCGTCGAAATCGCCACGGCGCCCATGTTGATCCAGTAGGGCGGCGCCAGGTCGGACGCGCTCATCGGGAAGAACGTGTACCGATAGAAGATGAGCGAAATGATCCAGATGTAAAGCATCCCTGCGCCGAGCCACATCAGGAGGCAGAACACGAGCACGTCCGCCGCGCGCGGGCCGAAGCCGGCTGCGAGCTGCGCGCCGAGCACGACCACCGACTGCGGTGCGACGACGGCGACGAGCCATCCCCCGTGGATCCCTTCGGCCAGCGCGGGCTTGACGGCCTTTACGGTGAGGATGGTGAAGATCGCATAAGTCAGCGCACCCCAAAGGATGATGGCCACGGCCCACAGCGCGGTCGCGGTCTGCCAGGCCCCGCCGATGACCAGCGTCTGGCTTCCGACCACGCCCGTGGCGGCCACGACCGTGAAGAACCCCACGGCCCGGCCGTGATGCTGAAAATCGGCGGCGATGTTGGCTGGGTAGCGCACGATGCGCAGCAGGGTGAGGACGACGAGGACCGCTGCAAAGACGATGTTCAACGCGAACAACAGCGCTGCCACCGACGCGTGGCCCACCACCTGCGCCGACAGCGAGACGATGCCGGTGGCCATGACCATCGCGAAGTACGCCGGATGGAGCGTCGCCAGCCACGCGTCGGCCGGCGCCGCCGTCGTCGTCACAGCCGCGTTCGCTCCAGGCGGTCCAGGTAGCGGAGGAGACCGAGGTTCAACACGAGGCACGCCAGGCTCGCGACCGCGGCGGGCCAGATCACGGCCTCGTCTCCGCCGAGATACGCATTCATTGTCGCCGTCAGCAGCCAGAGCTGCATGACGACGATGATGAGGACGAAGGCGAGCATGCCGTAAATGACGATGGTGCGCTGGTCCCGCGTGACCGGGCGTCGGAGCGGCGTCATGTGGTTCTCACTTCGACGTCGATGGCGTACACGTCCCGGCCGCGGATCTCGAGGGCGATGCGCGGCAGCGGACGCCGGGGCGGGCCGGCCACCGGCTCGCCCGAGCGGAGATCGAAGTACCCCTCGTGGCAGGGACAGTGCAGCACGCCCCGCTCCGGCTTCGGCACAACGGCGCATGACAGGTGCGTGCACTGCTGGCTGTACGCCACGACCACGTCTTCGGCAAGACGGACCAGCACACACATCTCGCCGGGCTCGGGGTACTCGAAGAGAACCGCCCCGCCGACCGGCAGCGTGTCGAGTGACGCCACGCGCCGGATGGGCGGACGGCCGGCGCGGGCGCGCCACCAGTTCTGTGCGACGATCCAGAACTGCCCGGCGGTGAATGCCGCACTCGTCAGGACCAGGAACTTCATGAAGTCGCGCCGCTCCACGTAGTGATCCTGGGGCCAGTCGATGGGGAAGTCGTGCCGCCAGGCGGGCTGTGCGGCGATGGGCCGCCAGTCGGGCGGGATCGTGACCTGATCGCGCTCCGCGACCGGCGCATAGAGCGTCTCCGGTGTCGTCCCGGTCAGCCCCTCGCGGCCCGGAGAGTTGATCTGGATGTCGAGCCGCACACGGGGATCGTCCTCAGGCTCTGCCATCGCTCACACCTCCACCTCGGCGTACGGATCGGCGATTACTTTGAGGGGGATCGCGCGGGCGCGCGGCTCCTCGGCCATGGCCGCTGTCACGTCGACGTACGGGGCGCGGTCGGCGAGCGCACGCGGGATCATGACGCACACCTTCGTCGTGATGACTTGGCTGCCGAACTGAAACCGGCTGACCGGCTGTGACATCGGCCGGAGTTGCTCGACCTGCTCGTGCGTCCCAAAGAAGAGCGCCTGGCTCGGACAGACCGTGGCGCACATCGGCCGCTTGCCGACGCTCGTGCGGTCGTAGCACATGTCGCACTTCATCATGATCTGCCGGTCGATGTAGAGCTCCGGCACCCCGAACGGGCAGGCCACCACGCAATTGCCGCATGCGATACAACGCGGCTTGCGTGCCGACTGCACGACGCCGTCGCCGGTCCGCTTGATGGCGTCGGCCGGGCACACCTCGGCACAGGTCGGCTGGTCGCAGTGCATGCACACGACGGGCACGGTCTGGACGCTGTGCGCCCGATCCACGTACTCGAGATGGATCATCGACTCGCCGCGGTGAGTGTCGCATTCCGTACACGCCTGTACGCAGGCCTGGCATCCGATGCAGCGGCTCGGATCGATGAAGAAATGCAGGTACTCGGGCTTGGCCATCGCCTGGTGCCTCGTGGGGCCGCCTCGAGCCGGCCCTGCAACAAATCACTGTTGCGGTTCGAGTGTCGATGCGTACTCGGGCGGACCCTCCGCTTTTCGCACGCGGCAGCCGCACACCTTGTACTGTGGGATCTTGCTGATCGGATCCTGGGCCGCCACGGTCAACTGGTTCGGGCTCTTCTTCCTCGCCCAGTGATACGGGATGAAGATCGTATCGGGCCGGATCGTGGTCACGACCATGGCGCGCAGCGTGATCGCCCCCCGCTTCGTTTCGGCTACCGCCCAGTCGCCGTCGGCGATCCCGGCCTTCGCCGCCAGGCGCGGGTGCATTTCGATGCGCGGCTCGGGGTACTGGCGCACGAGGGGCCCGATTCTCCGCGTCTGCGTTCCAGACAGGAACTGGCTCACCACGCGGCCCGTCGTCAGGTAGATCGGATACGCCGCGTCGGCGTCGTCCACGGGAGGACGGTATTCCGCGACGTTGAATCGTGCGCGGCCGTCCGGGAAGTAGAAGCGTCCCCGCCCCTTTGCCACGGGATTGTAGCTGCCCGGCTCGAAGAGGCGCGGCGTGCCAGGATGGTCGGCGATCGCCGTGCCGGTCGCCGGGTCGTCGCTGTAGCACGGCCAGAAGACGCCCATCTGCCGCTCGATCTTTTCGTAGGTGACGCCTGAATAGTCGGCGACGCCGCCCTTGCTGGCGATGCGGAGCTCATCAAAGATCTCGCGCGGCGACGCAAAGGTGAACCCGTGTGGCCGGCCGAGCGCCGCCGCCAGGTCCTGGATGATGCGCCAGTCCTGCCGTGCCTCTCCGGGGCAGGTCACCGCCTGGTTGATCTTGATGATGCGGCCCTCCACCTGCGTGACGGTGCCCTCGTCTTCTTCGTGCAGGCTGCCGGGCAGCACGATGTCGGCATGCCACGCCGTGTCGTTGAGAAAGAAGTCGATCGCCGCGTAGAACTCCAGCTTGTCGAGGCACCTCGTCACGAACGAGTTGTCGGGCAGCGACACTTTCGGGTTGAAACAGATCGAGACGAGCCCCTTGATCTCGCCGGCGTCGATCTTCCGGAACATCTCGTAGGCGTCCACGCCCGGCCCGGGGAGGTCGCTCTCCTGGATGCCCCATACGGCGGCGACGTGCCGGCGGTGCTCCGGGTTGCTGATGTCGCGCCAGCCGGGGAGCTGGTCGCACTTCTGGCCATGCTCGCGTCCGCCCTGACCGTTGGCCTGGCCGACGATCGTGCCGTAGCCGCTCTTCGGCTTGCCGATGCGGCCGGAGGCCAGGACGAGGTTGATGGTGCCAAGGGCGTTCTGCACGCCGTTGGAGTGATGCTCGATGCCGCGGGCGTGAAAGAGAAAGCTGGTTCTTGCGGTGCCCCACCATTCCGCGGCCTGAAGCAGCGCCCGCTGCGGGACGCCCGCCACCTCCGCCGTGCGCGCCAGCGGCCACTCACGGCAATAAGCGGCAACCGCGTCGAAACCCACCGTGTGTGCGTCGATGAAGGCGCGATCGATCCAGCCGCGCTCGATCATGATCTGGAGCACGCCCGCGAAGAGCGCCGCATCGCGCCCCGGCTTCACCGGCAGGTAGAGATCGCACGTCCGCGCAACCGGCGTGATGCGCGGGTCCTGCACGATCACTTTGGCGCCCTGCTCGCGCGCCTGCCAGATGTAGTTGGTCGTGATCGGCGAGCACTCCGCCACGTTCGAGCCGGCAACCCAGATGACCTCGGTCCCCACCATGTCGGACCACGGGTTGGTGGTGCGGTCGATGCCGAACGCCTTCTTGTTCGCGGCGCCCGCGCTCACCATGCAGAGGCGGCCGTTATAGTCGATGTACGGAGTCTTGAGGCAGACGCGCGCAAACTTGCCGAGCAAGTACGTCTTCTCCGTCGTGAGGCTCGCGCCGCCGAGGACGCCGACGGAGGCCGGTCCGTGCGCGGTCTGCAGGCGTGCGATCTCGTGCGCCGTCGCCGCAATGGCCTCGCCGTATGGCATCGCGCTGAACCCGCCGGCGGCGGCCGGATCGCGGCGCACGGCCGTGAGGAGCCGGTCAGGATGCGAGCCCTGGAGGTATCGCTTCACGCCTTTCGGGCACAACATGCCGCGATTGAACGGGAAGTCCTCCCATGGCTCGAAGCCGATCACCTGGTTGTCGCGGACCTTCAGCTGAATCCCGCACTGCTGCCCGCAGAAGCAGCAATGCGTCTTGACCAGCCTGTCGGGCTCGATATCGGTGGCGAGGTGAGCGCCGGTCATCGACGACAGGTGTGGCCCGAAGCGTTCGATGATCCGGCGTTCGTCGGCGGGGATGCTGGCCATGCGTTTACGGGTTGGGAACCGCCGTGTGCCCGGCTTCGGCGACGCGGGCGGACAGGTGCACCCGCCAGGGCTCTCCCTGTGCGAGCCCGAACAACGCGCGGCGGCACTTCGGGCAGATCTCCTGATAATGCGCACCACCCTGCATCTCGTAGCTGAAACCGAGCTCCTTTTCCACCTGCACCAGATCGCGCACCATCACGGCCGGCGCGTAGGGCTGTCGACAGCGGCGGCACAGCGCCTGTTCCCCCCGTTCGCCGGCGTCCTTGTACAAGGCGACGCCGAGCTGTGCAGGTCGCTGGAACACGTGAAACAGCTTGCCGAAAGGCAGCCAGAGCAGCGTGACGATGACGACCGCGGCGTGCAGGATGGCCAGGAAGTCGTAGGCGTAGCCCCTCATCCAGGTGTAGCTGGCCGTGAGCATCAGCCCGGTCACGCTGATGGCAAACAACAGCAGCAGCGGCAGAATGTCCTGCGCAAACTGCTGCAGGGCGAGCGCGCCGTGATCGACCATCCGGCGGCGGAATGCGAGCATGACGCCGGCGAGGACGAGCAGCGATGACCAGACGAGGCCGTGGAAGACGAGGAAGGCGAACGGCGAGGCGATCGGGAAGTCCATGACCGGGACCCCGAACACGTAGGTGCGGTAGAGATCCAGATTGCCAGGCACCGTCTCGAAGTGGATCCATCCCCACACGAGCGGGAACGTGATCGCGGCTGCCAGCAGGCAGCCCCACATGATGAGCCAGTGCGCCGCGCCGCGCAGCCGGCCGCGACGGAAGATGAAGCGGTTGGCCGCGAACTCGACGACCGCGCGCCGTCCGAGCTGCCCGGCGTTGATGCCGATGAAGCGCGGCGTGAGGAACACCTGCCACCCGCGCTTCCAATACAGCCGGGTCGGCGGCCGCTGCAGCCACATCGCGTAGCGGTAGCTGATGCCGAAGGTCGCAAAGAGCGTGGCGAAGGTGTACCCGACCAACGCCGCATCGAAGTGATCCAGGTTACGCGATCCGGCGACGATCAGAAGAGCGAGGAGAATGGCTACGAACAGACCCCAGGCAGCGGCCCGGACGCGTTCGCGCGCGATGCCGAGCATGGCGATCCCGAACACTACCGTCATTGGACGCCGCGCGCAACCCCGGATCCCGCGCCGCGCATGCGGCGGTGGCAGTCGCTGAGCAGCCCCCGCGGGTGGTCGAAACCGTGCTCCGGTTCATGAACACGTCGGCTACGTCGGCCGTCACGCGACCCGGCGCGGAATAATTCGTTCCCGCGCGCGAAATTTCCCATGCCACATGATTCCGAGCCACACCTCCCAGGGGCCATCGCTCTTCGCGGATGTCGTCGGCCTCCCAGTACGGGCACGCCGCGCAGATCTCCTCGGTCACCGGGCGCCGCCCCTCGCGCACGCACCTCCACAAAAATGCGCACGGAAGCCACTATGCGCAGCGATGGCCCGCAATCTGCAGTGCGTGAGAGTGCCAGTGTCGCCAGGGCTGGTACTGGGCCTTCGTATCGCCGCGTGTCGCCATGATTCGCCGGTTGTCTCTCCCGCTCGTGAAAAAGGACGCCGAACACCGCGCGGGTGGCGCGTGCGCGGCGGGCGCGGGAATAGCCATGCCCAGGTCAGTGTGGCTGCTGCCGCGCCTCGCAGCGCCGTGAGGATCGTTGATGCCTCGTCAATCAATCCACGTCGAGCCCTGCGGTATGGTCGCGACCGCCCGGCACTACCTGCGCGACCTCGTCTACGGCGCCAACGACGGCATCGTCACGACGTTTGCGGTGGTGGCCGGCGTGGCCGGCGGCGAACTGGCCGCTTCTGTCGTCCTGATCATCGGAGCCGCGAACCTCGCTGCCGACGGCGTCTCGATGGGCGTTGGGAACCTGCTCGCCATCCGCGCGCACGAGAGCGCGCGCGCGGCTCTGGATCTGCCGGAGGAGGAGGCCTATCCGTGGAAACACGGCCTGGCAACGCTCGCAGCCTTTGTCGGCGCCGGCGCAGTGCCATTGGTGCCGTATCTCCTCCCGCTGCCGCCCGAACACCGGCTCGCCGGGTCGGCCACGATGACCATGGCCGCGTTATTCGGCGTGGGGGCCGCGCGCGCCGCCGTCACCGTCGATCGGTGGTGGTCGACGGGCCTCGAAACGCTGTCGCTCGGGGCAGTAGTGGCGGTGGCGGCATTTGGCGCCGGCTGGTTGATCGCCTGCGCGACATAAGTGCGGCGCGGTGCGCGGAAGTGGCGTGATCGTTGCGCGAGGTGAGGCAGCGGCGCCGATAACGCCAAGAACTGCGGGAGCTTTCTCGTCGCCTGCTCATTCCTGAGCCATGCCGGCGCGTTCTACGTGCGTGCCGACGTCGGCAGACGCTGGCACTGACACCGTCGGCGGGGGCGGGCGGAGCGGAAGCGTCAGCCGCATCACCGTGCCGGGACCAGGCGGAGAGACCAGCGTCAGCGAGCCGCCGTGCAGCTCCGCCGTCCGCCGCGCGATGGGCAAGCCGAGCCCACCGCCTCTCGCTTTGGTGGTCACGAACGGTTCGAAGATGCGTTCCCGCATGTCGCGCGGAATGCCTGGCCCGTTATCGCGGATCTCGAGGACGGCGGCAGCGGCCTGCTGCGAGAGGGACAGCGTGATACCTCCGGCTCCGTCAATCGCCTGGGCCGCGTTGATCAGCAGATTCAGTACCGTGGCGCGGATCAACTCCGCGTCCGCGTCCACGACGACATCCTGGCCTACGATGTCGATCGCCAGCTTCGCGGCCAGCGGATCGCGCCGCAGCGTGGCCACCGCCTCCTCGAGCAGGGGCCGGAGCTCCAGCCGGCGCAGGCGCGGGGCGCGCGGCCGGGCGAAGACCAGGAGGTCGCCGATCAGCTCGTTCAGCGCATCGATCCGGCCGACGATGTCCCGCATCACCTGCACCTCGGGGTCGTCGGGCCGGCGGCGCGACATCAACACCTGGACGGCGCCCTTGACGCCTGCCAGCGGGTTCTTGACTTCGTGCGCGACGACGGCGGCCAGCTGGCCGACCCGCGCGAGCGAGGCCTGCTGCATCAGCCGTTCTTCCGCCTCCTTGCGCGCCGTGATGTCCGCACGGATGGCGATGTACTGATACGGCTTCCCCCGCTTGTCGAGAAACGGCACGATCGTCGTGTCGACCCAGTAGTAATGGCCGTCCTTCGCGCGATTGCGGATCTCGCCGTGCCAGACGCGCCCGCTGGCAATCGTCCGCCACAGGTCGCGGATGAACTCCTTCGAATGCAGCTGTGAATTGATGATCCGGTGATCCTGGCCGATCAGCTCGCTGCGGCCGTACTGCGAGATCTCGCAGAACTTGTCGTTCACGTAGGTGATGCGGCCGGTGACGTCCGTGGTCGCGACAATGGCGGCGGCGTCGAGCGCCCGCTTCAGGTCCTCGAGCTGCTGCATGTTCGAGAACTCGCGCTGCTCCAGCCGCTTGAAGCGGGCGACGAGGACGGCGGTCGAGGTGAACACGAGCACCAGCAGCGGGCCGTTCACGAACACCGATGAGGGCACGTTCGCCGTCCAGCCAATCGCCAGGTCCACGATCACCAGGGCCGTAGCGGCGAGTGCGGCCGCCATCGGATAGGACGGCCATGGCGTCCACAGTCCCAGGACGATGACCAGGATATAGAGCATGCCGATGGCATTGCCGAGCGGTTGCGAGAGGTCGATCAGGAAGATCGCGGCGGCAATCGCCACGCCGACGGAGTGGACCACACGGTCGCGCGACTTTGCCACGAACGGGGTTGTCACAGGCGCAGTCATCGTATCCTATAGAGCCGTGGCGACTGCATCCCTGCTGGTTGTCGACGACGAGTCGCTGGTCCGCTGGTCGCTGCGCGAGCGGCTCGCCGCCGACGGCTACAGCATCACCGAGGCGGGCACCGCCGCCGAGGCGCTGGAACGTGTCGACGACGCCGACCTGGTGCTCCTCGACTTCAAGCTCCCCGACGGCAGCGGGCTCGACGTGCTGCGGCGCATCAAGGAGCAGTCACCTGAAACGCTCGTCATCCTGATGACGGCCTTCTCCACGGTCGAGAACGCCGTCGAGGCGATGAAGCTCGGCGCGTATCATTACGTCAACAAGCCGTTCGACCTCGACGAAGTCGCGCTGCTCGTCGACAAGGCCCTCGAAACGAGCCGCCTGCGCCGCGAAGTGCGGGCGCTGCGCGGCGATCAGAGCCGCGAGTACAGCTTCCACGCGATCATCGGCGCCTCGCCGGCGATGCGACAGGTCAAGTCGCTGCTCGCCCGCATCGCCGCGAGCCCGGCATCGACCGTGCTGCTCACCGGCGAGACCGGCACAGGCAAGGACTTGGCCGCCAAGGCGATCCATTACAACAGCGACCGCGCCACGCGCCCGTTCGTCAATATCACCGCTTCGGCGCTTCCAGAGCAGCTCCTCGAGAGCGAGTTATTCGGCCACGAGCGCGGCGCCTTCACCGACGCGCGGCAGCAGAAGCGCGGCCTCCTCGAAACCGCCGAGGGCGGCACGGTCTTCCTCGACGAGATCGGCGAGATGACCCCGGGGCTGCAGGCGAAGCTGCTGCGGTTTCTCGAGGAGAAGACGTTCAAGCGCGTCGGCGGCCTGCCGGACATCCGCGTTGACGTGCGCGTGATCGCCGCCACCAACCGAAACCTCGAGGAAGAGGTCAAGGCGGGAAAGTTCCGCGACGATCTCTTCTACCGCCTCCAGGTCATGCCGGTCGTGCTGCCGCCGTTGCGCGACCGCCGCGGCGACGTGGTTCTGCTCGCAAACTACTACATCGACCGCTACAACCGGGAGTTCCGCAAGCGGGTGCGCGGCCTGTCACCCACCGCCATCACCGCCCTTGAACAGTACCAGTGGCCGGGCAACATCCGCGAGCTGCGCAACGCCATCGAGCGCGCCATGTTGCTGGCCGATCGCACCTACCTCGAGCCCGAAGACTTCACAACCCTCACCCGTTCGGTCCCCGCGATGCAGTTCAAGCTGCCTGCCGAAGGGCTGAACCTGGACGAGGTGGAGCGACAGCTGCTCCTCCAGGCCCTGGAGCGGGCAGGCGGCAACCAGACGCAGGCCGGCCAGCTCCTCGGGATCAACCGCGACCAGGTGCGTTACCGCATCGAGAAATTCGGGCTCGTGAAACCGTAGCCGGCAGTCGGCAGTGGGCAGGACGAAGGCGGACCTGAAGGTCCGCCTCTACGGCCGGTGGATGCCTTCGTAGAGGCCGAGGTCGGCCTGTCCACTGTCCACTGCCCGCTGCCCACTTCCGGCGCCCGCCGGACGGTCATCACGGGGCACCGCGCGGTGCGCACGACCTTCTCGGCGACGCTGCCCATGAGGAGATGCGCCACGCCGCTGCGGCCGTGCGTGCCCATGACGATGAGGTCCATC
>DATDHP010000037.1:0-5502 GCA_036521515.1 Vicinamibacterales bacterium | reverse complement strand
GGTGTGGGCAGCGGGGGACCTGCCTTCCACGTCCGGCTGCCGGTGTCGTAGATGTCGACGGCCTCAGCAGACGGCTCTGCGATCCCTGGAAGATCCGGATCCCGGATCCCCGGCCCTGCTTCCCGTCCAGTGTCACTCCCTCGAACTGATTTGACAGAGGGTACGGATAGTGAGAAATTTGAACGCTATCCTTCGATATCGCGGCCTTCTTGGAGGTTCTCGCCCATGTGGAAGAGCGTGCTTTTCGGCGTCTGTCTGGGGTTCCTCGTTCTGGCGGCCACGGCGCGCGCGCACCACGGCGACGCGGGGCGGTACATCGAGGACGTGATCACGATCACCGGCAGCGTCGTGGAGCTGCAGATGACGAATCCTCATGCGCACATCGTGTTCGACGCTCCTGACCCGAATGCGAACGACAAGGTCGTCAGGTGGCAGGCCGAGCTCGGTGGGCCGCAGCAGCTGATCAAGAACTTCGGGTGGAGTCCCAGCACGGTCAAGCCCGGCATGAAGATCCAGCTCACCGGCCGGCGGCTGAAAAGCGGCGCGCCTTACATCAATCTGACCGAGCGCGCGAACATCGTCGTGCTCGAGACCGGCAAGGAGATCTGGCGCACGGGGAACTACGGTCAGCCCGCGCCACCGCCGGGCGAGAGTGGCACGAGCGGCCAGCCGGCGCCGCCTGCGCGCTAGCCGACGCTTGGAGATGCTATGAACGCGCTGAGCCGTTCGGCCATGGGTGTGGTGTCCCTCGGTATTGCCGGGCTCGTCATTCACGGGCACGCTCAATCTCCAGCCTCTTCCACCGTTCAGGTCAGGCAGCTCGCATATCTGAAGGCATCGAACGCCGAGGCCGGCGATCACTTCGGGTGCGGTGGCGTGCTGGACGGTCACGCGGGGTTCGGCGTCGCGCTCAGTGGCGATGGCAACACCATGGTCGTCGGTGCTCCGCACGAGGGCGGCGGCGCCCGGGGTGTCAACGGCAACCAGAACGACAACTCGGTGGACGGCGCCGGTGCGGCGTACGTCTTCGTCAGGAGCGGCACCAACTGGGTGCAGCAGGCCTACCTCAAGGCGTCCAGTCCATCCATGAGCGCCGAGTTCGGGCATGCCGTCGCCGTGAGCGCCGACGGGAACACGATCGTCGTGTCGGCGTTCTGGGATCCCAGCAACGCAACGGGTGTGAACGGCAACCCTGAAGACCGGTCCATTCCCCAGGCCGGCGCCGCGTACGTCTTCACACGGCGCGGCACGACGTGGTCGCAGCAGGCGTATCTGAAGGCGTCGAACACGGGCGAAGCGGGCACCGCCGACACATTTGGCGACGGCGACCAGTACGGCTTCTCGGTCGCGATCAGCGACGACGGCAACACCGTCGCGGTGGGAGCGCACTCCGAGGACAGCAGCGGGATCAACGGCAACCAGAACGACAACTCGATGCAGCTGGCTGGAGCGGTGTACGTATACAACCGCACGGGCACCTCCTGGGCGCAGAGCGCGTATCTCAAGTCGACCAACCCGGACGCCGGCGACATGTTCGGCTACTCCGTGTCGCTCAGCGCCGACGGCCGCACGATTGCGATTGCCTCCTACGACGAGGACGGGTCGTCCCGCGGGATCAACGGGCCGGTGGACAACGGTCGCAATGGCGCCGGCGCGGTCTATGTTTACGTGAAGCCCGTCAACGGGTTCTGGACGCAGCAGGCCTATATTCACGCCAGCAATGCCGAGGCGGGCGATTCCTTCGGCGTCCACGTCGTGCTCAGTGACGACGGCAACACGCTGCTCGTGGGCTCACTCGACGAGGACTGCCTCGCACGGGGCGTGAATCCAGCCGATCCCTGCGACAACGATCGAAGCGGCGATTTCTCCAGTGGCATCGCGTACGTGTTCGTGCGCAGCGGCACGACCTGGTCTCAGCAGGCGCTCTTCAAGGCGTCGAACACCGGGGCCAACGACTGGTTCGGATCGCGCCTCGCGCTGAGCGGCGATGGCAACACCGCCGCAATTGGCGCATCGCTCGAGGACACGCTGGGGCGCGGTATCAACGGCAACCAGGAGGGCAACGACGCCACCGAATCGGGCGCGGTCTACCTGTTCACCCGCACCGGCACCACGTGGAGCCAGCAGGCGTATGTCAAGGGCTCGAACACGGAGGCCTTCGACCAGTTCGGCAGCGCCGCTGGGCTGAGCCGCGATGGCCGCACGCTGGTCGTGACGGCGCTCGGCGAGGACAGCTCGGCGAAGGGCAGCAACGGGAACCAGGCGGACAATTCCGCCATGGAGTCGGGCGCCGCCTACGTGTTCGGCATCACCGCGGCGACCACGACGTCGTCGTTCTGATGCGAAACGGTTCCTTCCGCCTGAAGGCGGAAGCCACAGGTGTCAGTTGTGGCTTCCGGCTTCAGCCGGAAGTGGAGAAATCATGAAGCTCGGGTCGAGGGGAATCGCTCTTGGGGTGACCGCCACGGCGGCCGCGTGGTCGCTGGCGATCGCGATGGTCGGCGGTCAGGCGGCGCCAGCGCAGAAGCCGTTGCTGGCGGAGCAGGTCTTCAAGAACGTGAAAGTGCTCCGCGGCATTTCCGTCCAGGAGTTCATGGGGACGATGGGCGCGTTCTCTGCCGCCCTCGGCATGTCGTGCGAAGACTGCCATGCCGCCGACGACAGGAACTGGGACGGCTTCGCCGCGGACAATCCCCGGAAGAACATGGCGCGCGTCATGGTCGTGATGATGCAGACCATCAACAAGACGCATTTCGGCGGCCGGCAGATGGTCACGTGCTATTCCTGCCACCGCGGCAGCGATCGGCCGAAGGTGACGCCGAACCTGGCGGACGTATACGGCGGGTTCCCGCCGGACAACCCGCTCGACATCATCGGGCAGGCGCCTGACGCGCCGCAGCCGGACACAGTCCTCGACAAATACATCCAGGCGATCGGCGGCGCGCAGCGGCTGGCCGCCTTGAAGGGTTACACGGCGAAGGGGACGAGCGTCGGCTACGGTCCCGAGTCGCAGCAGCGGCCTGTGGAGATTTACGCCATGGCGCCCGACAGGCGCGCGACGATCATCCACACCGACAGCGGAGACAGCACGACCACGCACGACGGCGCCACCGCCTGGTTTGCTGCCCCGTTCCGGCCCGTACCGGTGCTCGAGCTGACCGGGCAGGATCTCGACGGCGCGAAGCTCGACGGCGCGCTTGGTTTCCCGGGAGGCATCAAGAACGCGCTCACGAAGTGGCGGGTCGGCCGTCCCGCGTTCGTCGACGGAAAGGAGCTGGTGCACGTGCAGGGCACCACGCCGGCCGGTGTCACCGCCTCGCTGTACTTCGATCCGGACACGGGCCTGCTCGTGCGGCAGCTGCGCTTTGCCGAATCACCAGTGGGCCGCATTCCGACACAGGTGGACTACGAAGACTATCGGGAGGTCGACGGCGTCAAGATGCCGTTCAAGTGGACCTTGACGGGCATCAACGGGCGCGACAGCTTCGAGATCACCGACGTGCAACCGAACGCGCGCGTGGACGCGGCGCGGTTCGGGAAACCGGCTGCGCCCGTCGCGCCGCGGCGGTAGGCATGCATGGCCGGCCGTTCGCACACTGACGTGACAGCGCAAGAGACGAGGTCAGGCCCATGACGCTTGCCAGTGGTGTAACCGTCAGGAAGTCCGCTCCGCTCACGTCCAACCAGAAGCGGGGGTTTCTCGCCGCGTGGGGTGGCTGGGCGCTGGACGGGATGGACTCGTTCATCTACGCGCTGGTGCTCGTGCCGGCGCTCATGGAGCTGCTCCCGGCATCGGGGATCCAGCCGACGCAGGCCAATATCGGAGCGTACGGCGCACTCTTGTTCGGGCTCTTCCTGTTCGGGTGGGGCACCTCGATGGTGTGGGGCCCCATCGGTGACCGCATCGGCCGCGTGCGCGCGCTGATGCTGACCATTCTGTGCTATTCGATCTTCACCTTCATGTGCGGTCTCGTGAACAACGTCTGGCAGCTCGCCGTGCTGCGCGTGCTGTGCGGCATCGGGATCGGGGGCGAGCAGCCGGTGGGCGCCACCTACATCGCCGAGGAGCTCGACGAGCGGCGGCGGAAGATGGGCGCCGGGCTGATGCACACCGGATACTACTTCGGCTTCTTCTTCGCGGCGGTCGCCAACTATTTCATCGGCGCCACCTACGGCTGGCGCTGGATGTTCATCTTCGGCGGCCTGCCGGCCCTCATGGTCTTCTTCATTCGCTACGGCGTGCACGAGTCGAAGAGGTGGCAGGAGAAGTTCGGCGAGTCGCAGGAGAAGCGCCCGACGATGGCGCAGGCGTTCGGGGCGCTGTTCACGGCGCGCTACAAGCGCGACACGCTCGTCATGTCCGGGCTGTTCCTGGTGTCGATCGTCATGCTGTGGGCGGGTTCGGTTTACGTGCCCACGGCGGCGCGGCAGATGGCGGCGGCAGCGGGAGAGACCATGGAAGCCAACCTGGCGCGGGTCGCGACCTATGCCTCGGTGGTCCTCGCCGTCGCCACCATCATCGGCTGCGTGCTGGTCCCGATCATCGCGGAGCGGATCGGCCGCCGCCTGACGATGGCGCTGTTCATGACCATCCTGGGCGTCTCGGCCGCCATCGGTTTCGGGTACGTGTTCTACATGCCTGGCGGCCTGACCCTGTTCATCCTGCTCACGTTCTTCATGGGCCTCGGTGGAGCGAACTTCGCCGTCTACACGGTGTGGCTGCCTGAGCTGTACACGACCGACTGCCGAGCGAGCGCGATCGGGTTCATCAGCTCGGCGGGACGGTTCGTCGGCGTAGCGCTGGTGTTCCTCATGTTCTACGCCATCCCCCGCTACGGCAGCCTCGGCGTGCCCGTCGCGCTCGTCGCGATGACGTTCATCCTCGGGCTGCTGCTGCTGCCGTTTGCCCGGGAAACGAAGGGGCAGCCGCTGCCGGCGTAGAGAAAACGCCGGGCGAGAATAAAGATCACACGCGGTGTCATTTGTGGGTGACAGTCCAGGAATGGGCGAGCCGGTACTCGAGCTCACCGAGGCGACGGTCATCAAGGACGATCGCCGCATCCTCGACCGGCTCACCCTGACCATCCACGCCGGCGAGCACACCGCCATCGTCGGGCCGAACGGGGCGGGGAAGTCGTTCCTGACGAAGCTCCTGAGCCACGAGGAGCGTCCGCTGGCGCCGGACGACGGGTCGTCGCCCATCCGTGTGTTCGGCAGCGAGACGTGGGACGTCTTCAACCTGCGTTCGCAACTCGGCATCGTCTCGGCCGAGATGCATCAACGATTCGTCAGCGGCAACAACGAGGGACGCGTCAGGGGCGAGGCGGCGGTGTTGTCGGGCTTCCTGGCGTCGCGTGGGATCCTCCGCTACGGGTCGATCACGCCCGAGATGCGACGACGTGCGGCTGATGCGCTTGCTCTCATGGGGGCGTCGCATCTCGCCGATCGTTGGCTGGACGCGATGTCCAGCGGCGAGGCCCGCCGCGTGCTGCTGGCGCGGGC
>DATDHP010000036.1:0-6304 GCA_036521515.1 Vicinamibacterales bacterium | reverse complement strand
GGTGCAGTATCAGCCGCTTGGCGTGGTCGGCGTGATCAGCCCGTGGAACTTTCCCATGAACGTGATGTGCCGGAAGACGCTGCCGGCGCTGCTGACGGGGAACACCGTGGTGTTCAAGCCGGCGTCGTTCACGCCCTGGTCCGGGGTGTTCATGGCCGGCCTGTTCGAGCGTGCGGGTCTGCCGGCCGGTGTGTTCAACTGCGTCACGGGCCCTGGTTCGTCGGTTGGCAACCGGATCGTCGAGGACCCGCGCGTGCGGGCGATCTCGTTCACCGGCTCGACCGAGGTTGGCAAGAAAATCCAGGCAAAGGCCGCCGCGAACCTGACTCGAACGCAGCTCGAGCTCGGGGGCAAGAACGCCTTGATCGTGATGGCGGACGCCGACGTCGACGCCTCGCTGGACGCTGCCGTCACCGCCGGCTTCGCCAACGCCGGCCAGTGGTGCACGTCCACGAGCCGGATCCTGCTGCAGCGCCCCATTGCCGGATCATTTCTGGAAAAACTGATCGCGCGCTGCGAGAAGATGACGGTCGGTGATGGATTGCTCGAGACGACTGACATGGGACCGGTTGCCGGTCCGCAGCAATATCAGGGCATCCGTTCGGCAATCTGCAGGGCGCAAGCGGACGGTGCGAGGATGATTGCGGGTGGCGAGGCCGGTTTGCCTCCCGATGGCTACTACATACGCCCCACGGTCTTCGCCGGCGTCCGGTGTGATATGGAACTGTTTCGCGAGGAGATCTTCGGACCGGTGCTGGCCGTTTCCGAATTCGACTCTCTCGACGAGGCGCTGGACGTGGCGAACAACTCGATCTACGGGTTGTCGTCGGCGATTTACACCACGGACATCCGTACTGCGAAGCGGTACATCGACGGCATCGAGGCCGGTCTGGCGCATGTCAACGTGCACACCGGTTACAAGGAGCCGTCGATGCCGTTCGGCGGCATCAAGCAGTCGGGCGCCGGGCTGCCCGAGAACAGCGAGAGCGGTCTGGAGGCATTCGTGGACAGGAAGGCAGTCTACTTGCGCGGCTAGGTCTCGTGCGCCGCGCTCAGTGGTTCACGCGTCTCGGTTCTCACTTTCTCGGTTCGTGTTCAGGTTCGAGGTTCGGTTCTTCGTTCGCGGTTCGGGGTTCGCGGTTCGGGGTTCGCGGTTCGGGGTTCGCGGTTCCGGGCTGAATCGCCCGCGATCACGGACGATCTGGGGGCCGGCTTCCCGCCGCCGCCAAAGGCTTCGGCGAGGCTCGCCGAAGCGCGCTTCGCGCGGGAAGGCGGCAGCCGGCCCGAACCCAGAACGTCGAACAAGGAACCCGGAACCGAACCGTGAAGATGAACACGAACTGAGAAGCGAGAACCGAGAAGTGTGAACGGCACTCTACGTGAGGGCCGCGAGATTCTTCCGCAGCGTCTCCGCGTCAATCTCTTTTTCCCACCGCGAGACGACCAGCGTGGCCACACCGTTGCAGATGACGTTGACGGTGGCCCGGCACATGCTCATGAACCGGTCGATGCCGAGAATGATCGCCATGCCGGCGACGGGAATCGACGGAATCACCATCAACGTGGCGACGAGCGCGATGAAGGCTGCGCCCGTGACGCCACTCGCCCCTTTGTGTGTCAACGCGGCGACGGCAAACAGCGTGAGGTAGTCCGTGAGCGTCAGCGAGACGTTGGTCGCCTGAGCGACGAAGACGGCGGCAAGCGCCATGTAGATACAGCTGCCATCCGGATTGAAGGTATAGCCCGTCGGCGTCACGAGGCCGACCAGCGCCTTCGAGCATCCGAGCTTCTCCAGTTTCCTCATCAGCGACGGCAGAACCGGGTCGGACGAGCTGAGCGACAGCACCAGGATGATCTCCTCCCTGATGTACTTGAGGAACCTGATGATGCTGAACCCCGCGACGAGAGAGATGGCGCCGAGAACGACGATCACGAAAAGGGCTGACGTGACCCAGAGCGTGACAATCAGCTGCGCCAGCGGCCCGAGGGAGCTGAGACCGTACCGCCCGACCGTGAACGCCATCGCGCCGAACGCCCCGATCGGCGCCAGGCGCATGAGGATGTTGATGACGCCGAAGACGGCGTGCGTCAACCCGTCGAGCATATCCACCAGTGGCTTGACCTTCGGTCCCGCCGCCGCAAGCGCGAAACCGAATAGGACCGAAACGAGGATTACGCTGAGGATGCTCCCGCCGGCAAACGCGCCGATCACGGAGGTCGGAATAATCTGCAGGAGGTACTCGGTCACGGTCAGCGCCTTGGCCTGGCCCGCATAGCCTGCGACCGCCTTCGCATCCAGCGCTGCCGGATCCGCGTTGAACCCGGCGCCCGGTTGCGTCAGAGCGCCCACCGCGAGGCCGATGATCAACGCCAGGCTCGTGGCGATTTCGAAATAGATGAGCGCCTTGCCGCCGACACGGCCGACCTTCGCGATGCTTTCCATCCCGGCAATGCCGGCCGCGACCGTGCAGAAGATGACCAGCGAGATGACCATCGTGATGAGGCGGATGAAGCCGTCGCCGAGCGGTCTCATCGCCTCGCCAGTGGACGGCGACACATATCCGACGACGATGGCGATGGCCACGCCGAGGAGCACCTGTCCCCACAGGGTCCGGTAAAACGGCTTGCCACGGACGCCGGCAGCGGACGTTGGCTGTGTGGTGACAGTGGCTTCCATGAGGTGGAGATACTACACCTGATTCGGGATTCGGGATTCGGGATTCGGAACCTGCGCGAGTCGTGTGCGTGATACGTTGACGCCCAGGAGGACCGTCAATCCATGGCGAATCTCGGATACATCGGCCTGGGCGCCATGGGCAGCCGCATGGCAAACCGGCTGCTCGACAAAGGACACATCGTCACCGGGTACAACCGCACGCGCTCGAAGGCGCAGTGGCTGGTGGACCGGGGGATGAGGTGGGGAGAGTCGCCCAGGGCGGTCGCCGAGGCGGCTGAGGTGATCCTCGTGATGGTGACCGATTCAAAGGCGCTGGAAGCGGTGTCCACGGGCGCCAACGGGTTCCTGGCCGGTCTTGGCGAAGGCAAGGTTGTCGTCGACATCAGTACGGTGAGCCCCGCGGTCAGCCGCGACGTGGCCGAGAGGGTCCGGGCCAAGGGCGCCGACATGGTGGACGCCCCCGTGTCGGGCAGCGTGGCGACCCTCGAGGCCGGCAAGTTGGGTGTGATGGTGGGCGGCCGGCGCGCGACCTTCGATCGGATCAAGCCAATCCTGGACGACATCGGTGCGAAGGTCACGCACGTCGGCGACAACGGTCTGGCGCTGTCGCTCAAGATCGCGCACAACCTCAACCTGGCCGTGCAGATGCTCGCGTTCAGCGAAGGGGTGCTGCTGGCGGAGAAGAGCGGCATCCCGCGCGAGGTCGCGGTCGATGTGCTGACCCACAGCGTCATCGGCTCGCCGATGGTGCAGTATCGCGGACCCTTCGTGCTCGAGCTGCCCGACGAATCGTGGTTCGACGTCAACCTGATGCAGAAGGACCTGATGCTGGCGCTCGAGATGGGCCGGCGGCTCGACGTGCCGCTGCCGACCACGGCGGTCGCCAACGAATTTCTCACGGCGGCGCGCGGGATGGGTCTGGCCAGGCACGACTTCGCGGTCGTCTTCAAGGTGCTGGCCCAGATGGCAGGCGTGAAGGACCCTGATTCAGAACGTTCAAACTGATAACCAGCGTTCTGACCTTATGGCTGTTTGAATGACGGCAAAGGTTGTCGTGCCGGCGAAGGTCTCAGGAGATGCTCGAACGCCCATGCGCCGATCCGATCGCCCTGCTCGTACCCCGCCTGCACCGCTGACGTGAAGTGGATGCCCGCCAGCACGCGCGACGCGCCATTCTCGCGGGCGGCCTGCGAAAAGCTCCAGAACCGCCGCGTGATGCCCGGGTATGGATCGCCGCTCGTCATCGAGAAGGTCACGAAGTCTGTTTCGAAGAAGCGCGACAGGACGGCGGCCACGGCGGCGCCTTGCACCGTGTGCGTCGACGGGTAATCGGGAACCGCGGGCGTCTCGAGATCGCTCAACCATTCAGTTTCGCCGGCCTCACGGATCGCCGTCACCGGACGCCAGTAGTTGTAGTGATACTTGGCTTCAACCCCTCCGATAATGCTGTCTGCGATGGCCACGTTCACGAGCGCCAGCAACCGTGCGCTTTCCCACGCGTCGAGCCGGTGCGCTGCCGCAGCCTCGCGCGCGATGCGGTTCCAGCCCTGATCCGAGCCCTCATACCAGAAGCGCGCGATCTCGCTTTGTTCGGCCGACCGCGTCCGGCTCGTCTGCGCTCCAATCGCCCTGACCTCCTCCATATCCGCGCGCGCCTGAGGGCTGCCGACGGCCGGGGGCGGCGCCGGCCTGAACTGCGCGGCCGACGACAGCGCGAACGGCGCGACGAGCGCCCATTCCATGGCGAACGCCGGGGTGAAATCCGGAGGCGTCGGACGATAGGCGCCCGGCGCCGTGCCCGGCACGTAGGGGACGACGCGCCCCGACCCGTCGTTCGCGCGCGCCGCCAGGACGGCGGCGGCCGCCTCTGCGCCCATCTTGAGCCCGAGTGCCTTGCTGGTGCCCTCGGGAATGGCAGCCAGCGCCTCGCGGCGCGCGGTGTCGAACGCGGGCGTCCCCTTTGGGAGGAGCGCCACCAGCGTCGCGTGCGCCGCCGCTGCGATCGCGGCGTTCGCGGACGCAGCCGGATTCACCGGACCGGAGAAGCGATAGGGAGCAAAGCGCCTGTCCGTCGCGTTCAATGCATCATGGATCGCGAGGTGCATAATCGCGACCCCGCCGAACCTGGTCGAGGGACCGACGTCAGCAGCGGCGGCCGCGTCCCGAGCAATGCGGTTCCATCGCAGCACTTCGTCAGCCTGCGCCGCGACAGCGCGTGGCAGGAGCACGGCCATGCTCAGGACCGCCAGCACCAATCGCCGGCTCGTGAGGCCTGACATATCTACCTCCAGTGGACTCGAAGGCATCAAGGAGAGGACGGATGTCGCGGCATTCTGAGACGACGCAGTGGCTGCGACAAGTGAAATGGGTAATTTCACGGTGAAGCCCGACAGCTATACTTCGGATCTCGGACGGAAGCATGAGCCCCAAGGATCCCACGCGTCTCGCAGAGGTCGGGGCAGCCAGTCACGACATATCCGCCGACGAGGCGATGGCCGAGCTGGCGTGTGTCCTCGACAGCGTGACGTTCTCGAAGTCGCCGGTGCTGCGCCGGTTCCTAAAGTTTCTGGTCGAGCGCAGCCTGCAAGGCCGCGCCGGCGAGGTCAAGGAGTACGCGCTCGGCGTGGACGTATTCGACCGTGGGAGTGACTTCGATCCACGCACCGACACGATCGTCCGCGCACACGCGAGACGACTGCGCGCCAAACTGGAGGAGTACTACGAAGGGTCCGGGCGCGGCGACCGGACTGTCATCGAGCTTCCGAAGGGTTCGTACGTCGTCGCATTCCGATCCGCCTCCCACGCTGCGTCCCCCGCCTCGCCCGCGGATCAATCGTTCGGGCTACCTCCGGGAGGCCTGGATGCGATCGGCGCGCCGCCGCGCGCCATCCCGCTGCCCATCCCACGTACTCCACTGATCGGCCGGAACCTCGATGCCGCAGCCATCAGGCACATGCTGCTGCGCGACGACGTTCGTTTACTCACCTTGACGGGGGCGGGCGGCAGTGGCAAGACGAGACTGGCCCTGCATGCGGCGGCCGACGTAGAGCCCCATTTCCATGGCGGCGTCTACTTCATCGCGCTCGGCTCGCTGACTGACGGGAATGCGGTCGGCCGTGAAATCGCGCACGCGCTCAGCCTGCGCCAGACTGAAGGCCGCCCGCTCGTCGACGCCTTGCGCGATCACCTCCGGCTGTCGATACGTGAGCCGGCGCTGCTCGTCCTCGACAATTTCGAGCAGGTCCTCGCGGCGGCGCCGTTGCTGGTCGCCCTGCTGGACAGCTGTGCGGCGCTGAAGATCCTCGTCACGAGCCGGGCGGTCCTGCACGTGTCGGGTGAATTCACCTACACGGTGCCCCCGTTGACGGTGCCGGACCCGGCTGGTCTTCCTTCCAGAGAGGCCGTGTTGCACAGCGCGGCGGTGTCCCTCTTCGTGCAGCGCGCGGCCGCGATCGACCCGGCCTTCGGCCTGACTGACGAGAATGCGGCCGCTGTCGCGGACATTTGCGTCCGACTCGACGGTCTGCCGCTGGCCCTCGAGCTGGCGGCTGCCCGCATCAAGGTGCTCACGCCCGCCCAGATATGTGATCGCTTGACGTCGCGCCTCGACCTGCTGACCGGCGGTGG
>DATDHP010000035.1:0-7737 GCA_036521515.1 Vicinamibacterales bacterium | reverse complement strand
CGGATCGACGCCCTTGCACAACTCCAGGTACTCGCTCACCGGCACGAGGGGCCGGCCGTCCCCCAGCAGGGCGAGGCGGATCTGCAGCACACGCTCGCGCATCCACGTGCATTCCCGCAGCAGTTCGCTCGTCGGCCGATGATCGCACGAAGGATCGTGAACTCTGTACTCCCCGTTGGCGAACGACACCGGCCTGCTGAATGGATCGGCGAACAGGTACGCCTTGCTCGCGTGCTCGTCGCCATATTCCCGGAGCAAGCGGTGCAGGTAGGACGGCGCCATCACGAAAATCGCGTCGGCCTCCGCGCACGCGTCACGTGACAGCTTCGACGGGCGATGCCTGCTTGCATCGATGCCCCATTCCCGAAGTAGTGCTTCCGCCCGATCGTTGATCCGCTCCCCGGCCTCCAGCCCCGCCGAGTGCGCCGGGGCGCCGTGGCATAAGTGTCGATAGAGAGAGCAGGCCAGAACGGAGCGGCAGCAGTTCGCATGGCACACGAACAGAGGACCGTTCATACGAATCAGCCAGCCCGGGGTCGTGCGGGCGGGCCGCCGATCAGGCGTCGTCCTTGAACGTGGTCCGGGCGGCAGGACACTCCTCAGGGCATATATCACGCCATCGCGGCCTGCATCAACACTGTGGCGTCGGTGACCCTGAAATCGATCTAACGCTGACAGACCGGGCAGAAAAAGGTCGACCGGCCCGTCTGCACGATGCGCTTGATGACGCCGCGGCAGCCGCGTCTCGGACAACGCCGGCCTTCACGGTCGTAGATGCGGAACCTGTCCTCGCCCTCGACGCGATGGCTGCGGGCAATCGCCTCTTTCAGCACGACCCCGATCGCCTGCACGAGCGCATGTATCCCGGGCCGCGGCGTGCCGGATCGCGTGACCAGCGTCGACGCCCGGCGCTTCGGCGACAGCCGGGCGCGATGCAGCGCCTCGCAGACATAGATATTGCCCAGCCCCGCGACAACCCGCTGGTCGGAGAGCGCGGCCTTCAGCGAGCTCTTCCTCCCGTCGAGCGCCCGGGCCAGGACGAGTGCATTGAACCCGCGGCCGAGGGGCTCCGGCCCGAGCTTCCCCAGCGTCGGATCGCCCGGGACGTCGTCGGGTCCGACAATCTTCATGAACCCGAAGCGGCGCGGGTCGTTGAAGACCACTGCTGCGCCCGAGGACATCTCGAAGACGACGTGGTCGTGGGTGGTGAGCGCGTGGCTGCGCCGCACGCGGAACGAGCCGGACATGCCGAGGTGCATCAGCACGACGGCGCCCGAGGAGAGGTCGAGCAGCAGATACTTCGCCCGCCGCCTGAGCGCACGCACCGTCTGTCCCTCGAGGCGCGCGACGAAGTCCGGCGGAAGGGGGTAGCGCAGGTCCGATCGTCGCGCCAGGACGCGCTCGATGCGCATGCCCTCCATGACCGCGCGCAGCTGGCGGCGCGCGTATTCGACTTCGGGAAGTTCGGGCACTGGTGAACGACAGCGTCAGTCCGCGGCCGGCGGCCCTGAGGCGGAGGCCACGAGCTGGCGGATAGCGCCGAGATGGTACGCCAGGTGCGCGACGCTGCCGATCGCGCCGCTCAGGGTGACCGCGTCCCATTCGCGTGGTGCCGTGACGGCGGACATCCAGGCTCGCACCTCGCGGTCGAGCGCGTTGCGCAGGTCACGCCATTCTTCGTCGGTCACTTGCTGACGTCCCCAGCTTGCCGCATAGCTGGCGTCGGCAAACGGGTTCTCTCCGCGCAGCCAGCGATTCAGGATCTCGAACCCGTAGCGGAGATGCTGAACGTGGGCCGCCACCGACGACCGGCCACCCGGGCGCGCGCTCGCATCGGGAGCGGAGAGCCGGGCCAGCGAGCCGAGCAGCCCCTGGTCGCCGGGATTCACGACAAAGGCGACATCTCCGGAAGGGCCGTCGACGAGCTCGCGCAGCAACCCGGACAGCGTCTCACGAAGCAGCGTGTCAAGTGGCACATCGGCGATGATACAGCGAGCTGACCCACCGTGGCGCCACGCCGCGCACCTCGGGACGGGACTTCCTAGACATCTCCTAAGGCCTGAGTCGTGACAGATGAAGCAAGTTTCTGATCGTTCGCCTTAGGATCTGTCTTAGGCGCGGGCGCCACGGCGCCCGCGCATCTAGCAGCGAAGATCCGCCGATCCACTCGTCGGTTTGAGGTATCCACCGTCGCAGGCGACGACCTCGTGCGAACGAAACTCGAAGAGAGTGTGGCAGTTTCGTCTCAGGCGGAGCTTCACTGCTGCGTACCGTCGAAGCACGTTCCGGATAGAGGCCGGCGGGCACGAGTTGTAGGATTCATTGAAGGCAGGCATGGAACGCACGGCCCTTCCAGTACTCCGCGGGCAACTCATCGCCCGTCGCCAGAAGCTTGAAAGCGCGACGCTGTCGCGCAGCCGGTCCGATGACGTCATGCGTCTGCTGGAGGAAGTAGACGCCGCACTGCTGCGGATGGACACGGGCATGTTCGGTCTGTGCGACGCGTGCGGCGATCCAATCGAGGCGGAACGCCTGCTCGCCGATCCGCTGACCCGCTTCTGCCTGGACCACCTGACCGCGCGGGAACAGCGCGCCCTCGAGCAGGATCTCGATCTGGCCGCCCGCATCCAGCGCGAGCTGCTGCCGAAGCGCGATTCGCAGGTCGAGGGTTGGGACGTCGCCTATCACTACCAGCCCGCCGGTCTGGTGAGCGGCGACTACTGCGACCTGATTCGCGGTGTTTCCGGCGACGCGTACGTCCTCGTCGGCGACGTGGCCGGCAAGGGCGTCGCGGCGGCCATGCTCATGTCGCATCTGAGCGCGATGCTGCGAGCGCTCCTGTCCGTCGGGCTGCCGCTCGCACAGTTGATCGAGCGTGCGAGCCGGGTGTTCTGCGAGAGCACGCTGCCGGCGCATTACGCCACGCTCGTCTGCGGGCGCGCCTCTATGTCAGGAGAGATCGAGATCTGCAATGCCGGCCACCCGCCGCCGCTGGTGTTGCGGGCCGGAGGCGAGGTCGAACGCGTCGAGGCGACCGGGCTGCCGATCGGGATGTTCTCCAGCGAGCGTTTCCTCTCGACGACGCTGCGGATTGCGCCAGGAGAAACGCTGCTCTTCTACACCGACGGCGTGGTCGAGGCGCAGGACGCGACCGGCGAGGAGTACGGCATCGAGCGGCTGAGCACCGTCGCCGCCTCGGTCGCGACGCTGCCGCCAACGCCCTTCATCGAGCGCTGCATCCGCGACCTCGCCGCGTTTGCCGGAATGCGCCCGCGGGCCGATGATGTCACCATCATGGCCGTCCGGCGTTCGAGGTGACGGGCTCCCTTGCCCTTGACGTAGGGGCCGGCTTTAGCCGGCCCTATGCGCAGCCTGACGTCGTGCCGCAGTTCGCGCACTTGTAGCAGCTGCCGCTGCGGATCATGATCGAGCCGCACGTGCTGCAGGGCGGCGCGTCCTCCTGGTTCTGCATTGCCGCGAACTGGGAGGGTTTCGCGGGGTCCTTCCGGCTGCCGCCTTCGCGCGCGAAGCGCGCTTCGGCGAGCCTCGCCGCAGCCTCCGGCGGAGGCGGGAAGCCGGAAGCCACATCGTCGGGCCGGCTGAAGCCGGCCCCTGCGACTGGTGAGGATCCCGACGTCCTATCCGCCCCACTCGCCCGACCTGCCTCGCCCGCCTCCGCCGGCTCCCCGCGGAGGTTTACGCCCGCCCGGAACTGCGCTTCAGGCGACAGGAACTTTGTGGCCATCCAGCGGAAGATGTAGTCGACGATCGACTTCGCGAACCGGACTTCGGGGTTCTTGGTCATCCCCGACGGCTCGAAGCGCGAGTGGCTGAACTTGTCCACCAGCGTCTGCAGCGGCACTCCGTACTGCAGCGCGTAGGAGATCGCCTGCGCGAACGCGTCGGCGAAGCCGGAGATGGTCGAGCCCTCCTTTGCCATCACCAGAAAGATCTCGCCCGGCGTTCCGTCCTCGAACAGGCCGACGGTCACGTAGCCCTCGTGGCCCGCCACGTCGAACTTGTGCGTGATCGAGTTCCGCTCGTCCGGCAGCTTCCGCCGCGTCGGACGCTCGACGATCCTGACGACCTCGCGCACGATCTCGGCGGGCCGGCTGAAGCCGGCCCCGACGTCGACCCCACCTGCCGCACCCGCCCCACCGGCGTTCCGTGTATCGGCCACACCCGCCTTCGAGGTGTTCAGCGGCTGCGTCCGCTTGCTGCCGTCGCGGTAGATCGAGATCGCCTTGGCGCCGAGCCGCCACGCCTCGATGTACGCCCGTTCGATCTCCTCGGCCGTTGCCTCGCGCGGAACGTTCACCGTCTTGCTGATCGCGCCCGAGATGAACGGCTGCGTCGCGCCCATCATCTTGATGTGCCCCATGTAGTGGATGGAGCGCTCGCCGTTGGCCGGCTTGAACGCACAGTCGAACACCGGCAGGTGCTCGTCCTTCAGGAACGGGGCGCCCTCGATCGTCTCGTGCTCGTCGATGTGATGGACGATCGACTCGATCTGCGGCCTGGTGTACCCGAGCTTCCCGAGCGCCATCGGCACGGTGCCGTTGACGAGCTTCATCAGCCCGCCGCCGACCAGCTTCTTGTACTTGACCAGCGCGATGTCCGGCTCCACGCCTGTCGTGTCGCAGTCCATCATGAACCCGATGGTCCCGGTCGGCGCCAGCACGGTGGCCTGCGCGTTGCGGTAGCCGAAGTCCTCGCCGAGCTCCACCGCCTCGTCCCATGCCTGCTTCGCGCCAGCGTAAAGGTCGGCCGGCACGAACTTCTGGCTGATCTCGCTCACCGCCTCGCGGTGCTTGTTCATCACCCGCAGGAACGGCTCCCGGTTCTTCTCGTAGCCCGGGAACGGCGCGCCGTGATCGCGCGCGATGCGCGCCGACTGCGCGTAGGCCTCGCCGGTCATCACGGCGGTAATCGCCGCGGCGTAGGCGCGCCCCTCGTCGCTGTCGTACGGCAGCCCGCGCGACATCAGCAGCGCTCCAAGGTTCGCGAAGCCGAGCCCCAGCGGCCGGTAGTCGTGGCTGTTCCGCTCGATCGCCTTCGTTGGATAGCTCGCGTTCGGGACGATGATCTCCTGCGCCGTGATGAGCGTGCGGCACGCCGCCTTGAACGCCGCGACGTCGAACTCGCCGTCCGCCTTCAGGAACTTCATCAGGTTGATCGACGCGAGGTTGCACGCCGAGTCGTCGAGGAACATGTACTCCGAGCACGGATTGCTCGCATTGATGCGGTCCGTGTTCGGGCAGGTGTGCCACTCGTTGACCGTCGTGTCGAACTGCATGCCCGGATCGCCGCACACCCACGTGCCTTCGGCGATGCCGCGCATCAGCTGGCACGCCCTGTACGTGTCCATCGGCGCGCCGTCCCGCACCGCCTTCGTCCTCCACTCCCCGTCGTCGAGCACCGCGCGCATGAAGTCGTCGGTCACGCGCACGCTGTTGTTCGAGTTCTGGAAGAACACGGAGCCGTAGGCCACGCCGGTGAACGAGCCGTCGTAGCCGGCGTCGATGAGCGCCCACGCTTTCTTCTCTTCCTCGACCTTGCAGTTGATGAACTCGAGGATGTCGGGATGGTCGGCGTTGAGGATCACCATCTTCGCCGCCCGCCGCGTCTTGCCGCCCGACTTGATCACGCCCGCGAACGCGTCGTAGCCCTTCATGAACGACACGGGTCCCGACGCCGTGCCGCCGCCCGCGAGCAGCTCCTTCGACGAGCGGATCGCCGACAGGTTGCTGCCGGTGCCCGACCCGTACTTGAAGAGCATGCCCTCGGTCTTGGCCAGCGTCAGGATCGAGTCCATCGTGTCCTGCACCGAGTTGATGAAGCAGGCCGAGCACTGCGGCGCCTTCTCGAAGCCGCAGTTGAACCACACCGGACTGTTGAACGCCGCCTTCTGGTACACGAGCAGGTGCTTCAGCTCGTGGCTGAACGACTCGAGCGCCTCGTCGCTGGCGAAATACTTCTGCTCCTTCGCCCAGCGCGTGATGGCGTCGACGACGCGGCCGATCAACTGCCGGACGGAGTGCTCGCGCTCGGCCGTGCCGATCTGGCCGCGGAAGTACTTCGAGACGACGATGTTGGTGGCCTGCTGGGACCAGGACTTCGGGATCTCGACGTCGCGCTGCTCGAAGACGACCTTCCCCTTCTCATTGCCAATGACGGCTGCGCGAACTTCCCATTCGACGTCGTCGAACGGATCGACGCCAGCGAGCGTGAAGTAGCGTGGGAACTCGAGCCCCGGGGCCATCGGTGCCTTGTCGGCGCCCGTCTTCGTGCGGGCCTGGGGATCGAGAGCAGCGGCTCGTTCCATGTGTCCTCCGACGTCGGGGTACCCGACCCCTGCGGGCGAGCCCGTTCGAATCTGGTTCTGAGTTGCGCCTCTCGGACGACTGAGGGAGTGAGTCCAAGCCAGAGCTGGGAAGATCTGGCGTTACCATTGGCCAACCAGCGCGACGGCCACTATCGCCCCTTCAGTCGGAGCTTGTCAACAAGAAACCACAACATATAGCGGTTTTTTTTCTAGGGCACTCGCAATATGGTGGATCTCATTTTCGCACTCCGAGGCCGCCGGTGCGCGGGCCGCAGTTTGAACCGGCGGCTCAGGTTGACTTCGTCATGACGAAGGTACGTGGCTGGAGGAGGCGCTACAAGCGCCTCCCCGCACAGGCAGGATGTCTGGAAGGTAGACCCGCCACTTTCGCTGCGGGTGGGGTGACTTTCAAACTCTGTTTTCCATTGGAGCAGAGGCCATGCCAGGGCGGACACGAGTCACTAGCGCGCGAATGTTCGAAATTCTCGACCGATCACGCGTGGATTCCTGCGCCTTGCTCAAGAGTCCGCGATGGCGTAACTCGGCCGTGAGCCCAGGTGGGTAACCTGTGTGCCCGTGGTGAGCAATGACGAGGCCCGCTGTGGGAAACTCATGACCCCGGCCACTCGTCCAAATGGAACGCCAGCCCTGCAGGAGCACGCCATGCTGACGCGGCTACTCGTCGCGGTGACTCTCGCATTGCCATTCGCCTCCGCGTCTGCGCAGTCAGACCTCGACCGTTTCATGGAGCGGGTGCTGGCGCGCCGCGACGACAACTGGAAGAAGCTCCAACAGTACGTGCTCGAAGAGCGCGAGACGCTTCGTGTGGACGGCGCGGTCGGCAGCGCGCTCTACGGTTTCGCGCGCGAGTATTCCTGGTTCCTCCGCGACGGCGTCTTCGTCCGCAGCCCGGTGAAAGCCGACGGTGTGACGATTGGTGAGGCGGAGCGGCGCCAGGCCGAGAACGACTGGGTGCGACGCCAGCGGCGGCGCGCCGCGCGTCGCCCGGCGCGCGGGCTGGAGCCCGGCTTCGTTTCTTCCGCGTATTTCCTCGAGTTCAAGTTCGACGCCGGGCAGTATGCCCTGGCCGGCCGCGAGCAGCTCGACGGACGCGAGGTGCTGCGCATCGAGCATTACCCGACGAAGCTCTTTTCCGAAGGACCCACGCGGCCGAACCGCCGCCTCCGCGAGCGGGACGCGGACCTGCAGGAAAAGATGAACAAGGTGTCGCTCGTCACGCTGTGGGTCGATCCCGCCGAGCACCAGATCCTTCAGTACGAGTTCCGCAACATCGACATGGACTTCCTGCCCGGCCGCGCTTTCGCGCGCGTCGACGGACTCGAAGCCTCGATGCGCATGGGGCAGCCGTTCCCCGGCGTCTGGCTCCCTCGCACCATCGCCATCCGCTTCGA
>DATDHP010000034.1:0-2367 GCA_036521515.1 Vicinamibacterales bacterium | reverse complement strand
TGAAGCCGGCCCTACGTACTCCAGAAGATGTAGGGGCCGGCTTCAGCCGGCCCGAGGTGACGAATGCACGAGTAATGCCTGTTGAAACGGCTCAGATATGATTCCAGCCACGGGTTTCCCGCATGACGGTTCAATGGATCTCGGTTTAACGAACAAAATCGCTCTCATCACCGGGTCGAGCAGGGGCCTTGGCCTCGCCAGTGCCCGGGCCCTGGTGGCGGAGGGGTGCCTGGTCTGCGTGTGCGCGCGCACGGAGGGGCCTTTGCACGATGCCGCGCGCGAGTTGTCGGCCCTTGCCGGCGCAGACGATCGCGTGCTTGCGGTGACGGCGGACGTGAGCACGCCCGACGGCGTGCAGCAGGTCGTCGATCGCACGGAGGAGACATTTGGCGGCCTGGACATCCTGGTGAACAACGTCGGCGTCGGGAAGGGCGGCGGGTTGATCGAGGCGACCGACGAGGAATGGCAGGAAGCGTTCGACCAGACGCTGCTCCCGGCGGTGCGCGCGTCGCGGCTCGCCGTGCCGCACATGCAGCGCCGCGGCGGCGGCGCCATCGTGATGATCGCGTCCATCTGGGGGCGCGAGGCCGGCGGCCGGATGACCTACAACGCGATCAAGGCCGCAGAGATCAGCCTTGCCAAGTCGATGGCGCAGCAACTGGCGTCGTCGAACATCCGCGTCAACAGCGTGGCGCCAGGGTCGATTCTCTTCGTCGGCGGATCGTGGTGGAAGCGGCAGCAGGCCGACCCTGCCGGGATCGCCGAGTTCGTCAGGCGCGAGATTCCGTTCGGGCGCTTCGGGACGCCGGAGGAGGTCGCGAACGTCGTCGCTTTTGTCGCCTCGCCCCGCGCAAGCTGGATCACCGGCGCGTCCATCGTCGTGGACGGCGGGCAGTCGAGAGCGTTCTAGCGGGGCAGCCGTCGCGGGGGCTGAAGCCCCCGCGCTACGACCACTGAGAATGTGTTCGTAGGGCGGGGGCTTTAGCCCCCGCCGTGAACGGCGCCAACAGGCTGTCGACTTTGATTATCGCTACCGGGACCGCGCGAGGGCTGCCACGATGTCGTAATGGAAGCGCACGAACCGGTGCAGCTCGCTTTCCATGATCCGCTCCTGGTCGCTGTGCGCGCCGAAGCCCTTGGGGCCGTCCTCGACGTCAGTGGCGGGGCCGATGCCATAGCACTGCACGCCGCGCGCGCGCAGGTAGGCCATGTCCGTTGCGCCCGTGCTCATCGTCGGAAGGGTCGGCGCTGAATAATGGCGCGTCACTGCCGCCTCGATTGCCTTGAACGCGTCGGTGTTGAGCGCTGAGGAGCCCCCGGGACGGACGTCGCGCGCGGCGTACTCGACGCGCACCGCCGGGTCGCTGACGACCTTTCGAACCAGCGCCAGGATCTCGGCCGGGTCGTCGTCGGGCAGCGTGCGCACGTCGATGGTGGCCTTGGCTTCCGACGGAATGACGTTGATGCGATAGCCGGCATCCACGATGGTGGGCGTTGCCGTCGTGTGGAGCAGCGCGGAGTGACGCGGCTCGTTCGCCTTGAACCAGCGATCCACCTCCGCTACTTTGTTCGGGTCGAGCACGTCGCGGTACCGGGCCGCCTGTTCGGGTGGCGAGATCTGCGCGAGCCGCCTGAAGTACGTGCCGGTGGTTTCGTTGAGGCGAATCGGCGCCTCCCAGCGAGCGACCTTCTCGATCGCGCCGGCCAGGTGCACCACGGGATTGGTGAGTAGCGGGACGGAGGCGTGTCCGGCGGCGCCCGTGGCGGTCAGCTCGATGGCGCGCGGGATCTTTTCAATGGTCTGGACCGACGCGAACCGGACCTGGCCGCCCTCGCGAGTCACGCCACCTCCCTCGGCGAGGCAGTACTCGGCCGCGATGTCCGGGAAATGCTGGTTCACCATGTACTGGATGCCAACGCGCGTGGATCCCTCTTCGCCCGATTCGGCGAGAAAGATGACATCCCGATCGAGCGGGACATTGAGCCGTTTGAGCGTGAGCATCACCATCAGCGCCGCCGTGAGGTTGTCCTTGTCGTCCACGGTGCCGCGGCCGTAGACGTATCCCCCGTCCCGCGTGGCGCCGAACGGTGGATGGGTCCACTTCTTCGGATCGACGTTGACGACGTCGGTGTGACCCATGATGAGCAGCGGCCGCCTTGAGCCATTCCCTTTCAGCCGCGCGACCACATTCGGGCGATGCGCCTCGAGAGCAAACGTCTGGGTCGGAATGCCCTCCTTCTCCAACACTTGCTGTAGATATGCAGCGGCCGGCTGTTCATTTCCGGGAGGGTCGCTCGTATCGAACCGCACAAGCGTCTGGAAGTGCTGGATCGTCTCTTCTTCGAAGCGAGCCCAGTCGGGCTGTG
>DATDHP010000033.1:0-16983 GCA_036521515.1 Vicinamibacterales bacterium | reverse complement strand
GTTCGAAATGAAGTACTTCTTCCACAGCGGCATCGCCAGCTCCTACGGCGAGGCCGTCTCGTCGGTCACGATCAAGCAGCGCATCCGGAAGATCATCGAGCAGGAAGATCCACGGAAGCCACTGAGCGACTCGAAGATCGTTAGCATTCTCCAGCGCGAGGGCCTCGAGCTGGCCCGCCGGACGATTGCGAAGTACCGGGAGGAGCTGAAGATTCCCACGTCCAATCAGCGGAAAGTGCTCTATTAGAGCAGTTGGATGACCACGACACACCGCGGCCCGGGCGCGAAGCCCAACGGTGAAGGCGGCTGTCTCGGGGTGACGTGATCGTAAAAATGCCTTGGGCCTCGAGCCCTTGCTTTGTTTCGATTGACCTGCCATGCGTCTCGAACTGACCGGACGACATATCTCCATCACCCCTGGCCTCCGGAAGCGGGTCGATCAACAGCTGAAGCGGGCGCTTCGGATGCTGAACGACCACGCCGTCTCCGGGCAGATCGTCCTGACGAAGGAGAAGTCGCGCGTCCACTGCGACGCGACGATCCACGCGCGGGGCGAGAAGTTCCTGCACGGCGAGGCCAGCGGGCGCGACGTCGAGGCGGCGCTTGCGGCCGCGGTCGACAAGATTGACCGCCAGGCGCTGAAGATCAAGGGGAAGTGGACGGAGGCCAAGCGGCGCGGTATCTCGGCGGCAAAAGCGGCCTCCGCCGCTCCTCGGCCCGAGCGCGGCGCGCGGGTGTTTGGCGAGGACCAGGGGCGCAGCGTCGACGAAGGCGAAGTCCGCATCATCCGGGCGCGACGCTACGCCGTGAAGCCGATGACCATCGATGAAGCCGCGACGGAGGTCGGCGACAATTCGAGCGCGTTCCTCGTCTTCCGGAACGCGGCGAACGAGGAGATCACCGTCCTCTTCCGCCGGCCCGACGGCAATCTCGGGTTGATCGAGCCTGAAGCGCAGTAATGCACAATGCGAAATGGCCAATGCCAAAATGCAAGAGGGACAGGCGAACCTTCATGCATTGGGCATTGAGCATTGGACATTGACATGGCCCCCGCGGTAACGGTGGCCGGCCTGCTGCACAGCCGGCCGGAAGTCACCGGCCTGCCGCTCGAACTGCTCAGCGGCGAGGGCGGCCTCGAGCGCGGCATCACCAGCCCGCACATACAGAAAACCGGTCTCGCGCTGACCGGGTTCGACGAGTACCTGCGGCCCGCCCGGATCCTCGTCTTCGGCGAGAGCGAGGTTCGCTACCTCGAAAGCCTCCCCGCCGAGCGTCGCCTCAACACGCTGGCCTCGGTCTTCAGCCACGACATCCCGTGCGTGTTGATTACCGGCGGCTGGGATGCTCCCACGGAACTGCTCCTGGCCGCGGAGCGCTATCACGTGCCGCTGCTGCGGACCGGTGTGTCCACGCCGCTTGCGATCGCCAAGATCACTGCGCTGCTGGACGACAGGCTCGCGGTGCGCGAGGTCATCCACGGCGTCCTGGTGGACATCCTCGGCCTCGGGGTGCTGATCACGGGCGAGAGCGGCATCGGCAAGAGCGAATGCGCCCTCGACCTCGTCGTGCGCGGGCACCGGCTGGTGGCGGACGACACGGTGGAGGTCCGGAGGCGGGGCGAGACGGTGGTCATCGGCACCTGTCCCGAGCTGACGCGCCATCACATGGAAGTCCGCGGCCTCGGGGTGATCAACATACGCGACCTCTTCGGCGTCGCGTCGACGCGCACCTCGAAGCGCGTCGAGCTGGTCGTGCTGCTGGAGCGGTGGGACCCGTCGCGCGAGTACGATCGCCTCGGGCTCGACGAGAACGTCTACGACCTGCTCGGCCTGAAGGTGCCGCTCATCCGCATGCCGGTCGCCCCCGGCCGCAACCTCGCGATCCTCGTCGAAGTCGCCGCGCGCAACCAGTTGCTGCGCACGCGCGGGCTGCACGCCGCCAGGGAGCTCGTGTCGCGACTCGACCAGCAATTGCGCGACGCCGACGCCGATCCGGAAGCCGACGCGGACGATGGCGAGCACGGAGAGCGGCCGTGAAGGACGGGAGATCATCCGTCCTGCGGCGGAAGCCACGGCCGGAGGGAAGTGTGGCTTCCGGCTTCAGCCGGAAGGATATCGGCTTCATCCGGAAGGACAGCGGCGTCGGCCGGAAGGCCGCGCGCCGGGGAACGCGGCGTTTCGTCATCCTCACCGGGCTCTCCGGCTCGGGCAAGACGCACGCCATTCGGGCGCTCGAGGACCTGGGCTATTTCTGCATCGACAATCTGCCGACGCAGCTCATTCCGACGATGGCGGAGCTGACGAAGCGGGAGGATGCGGGCCTCGACAAGGTCGCCATCGTCGTCGATGTGCGGGAGCGCGAGTTCGTGGCGAATTTCCCGCGGATGTTCCGGCGGCTGCGCGCCACGCCAGGCGTGGCACCGACGCTGATCTTCCTCGAGGCGAGCGACCCTGCGCTGGTACGCCGTTTCAGCGAGACGCGCCGACCGCACCCGCTGGCTCCCGACCGGTCGGTGAGCGAAGGCATCGCCGACGAGCGCGAGCACCTGAAAGCGATCCGCAGGATGGCCGACCTCATCCTCGACACATCGAACCTGACCGTGCACGAGCTTCGCGACATTTTCATGCGCATGTCACGCGAGGGCGGGAGCGGCCGCGCCGAGATGGTCGTCAATCTCGTCAGCTTCGGCTACAAGCAGGGAGTCCCGGTGGACGCGGACCTGGTCTTCGACGTGCGCTGCCTGCCGAATCCCCACTTCGTCGACAAGCTGAGGAAGCTCACCGGCCGGGACGCCGCCGTGGTCCGCTACATGCGGAAGCACGAGGCCACGCGGGACTTCATCGACAAGCTGACGTCGTTCCTCAGGTTTGCCCTGCCGCACTACGTGCGCGAGGGGAAGAGCTACCTCACCGTCGCCATCGGGTGTACGGGCGGGCAGCACAGGTCCGTGATGATCTCCGAGGCGCTGAAGAAGCCGCTGGCGGACGTCAAGGGCGTCCGCATACGCGTCACGCACCGGGACTCTTGATCTGTGAAACATGAACGTGAAACATGTCGTTCGCCCTTCTCCGTTCTCGATTCCCGGTTCGTGTTCAGGTTCGGGGGGCGATTCGCAGGGCGGCGCGGCGAATCACAGTCCGAACGCTGGACACTCAACCACGAACCCGGAACTCGAACAACGAACCCAGAACTTCGAACCGAACGCGAACCGCGAACCGCGAACCGAGAACTGAACCGAGAACCTTGAACACGAACCGAGAACAGAGAAGCGAGAAGAGTGAACGACGATGATAGGGGTGGTGGTGGTGACGCACGGCCAGCTCGCCACCGAGCTGCTGAACGCGACCGAGACCATCGTCGGTGACCTGCCGCGCTTCACGGCCGTGTCCATCGGCTGGCACGAGGACACGCAGGATGCGCGCGAGGAGATTGCCGCCGCCATCAACCGCGTGCAGCAGGGACAGGGCGTGCTGATCGTGACCGACATGTTCGGCGGAACGCCGTCGAACCTGGCGATGACGTTCCTCGGGCAGCAGGACGTCGAGGTGATTACCGGTGTCAACCTGCCGATGCTGATCAAGCTGGCGGGACTCAGGGAGCAGGACGACCTGCTGGCGGTTGCCCGCGAGATGCGCGAACATGGAAGGAACGCCATCTGGGTGGCGTCCGATTTGTTGAGAGGGGAAAAGGCTTGAACATCTTCGATCTGCCATCTGCAATCTTCCATCTGCCATCGTCGATCGGCAATCTTCGCTGCGCCGATCGATGCTCGAACTGAAGATTGAAGATCGGTAGATACCGATGATCAGCAAGGCCGTCACGGTGACCAACCAGCTCGGGCTGCACGCCCGGGCGGCGGCGCGGTTCGTTCATCTGGCGACGCGATTCGCGTCGCAGATCCGCGTGGCGCGGGAGGCAAAGGTCATGGACGGCAAGAGCATCATGGGCATCCTGCTGCTGGCGGCGGCGCGCGGCACCACCATCACGATCAGCGCCGACGGGCAGGACGAGGCGGACGCGGTCGAGGCGCTGGTGCGGCTGGTCGAATCCGGCTTTGGTGAGGAGTCGTGGAACGCCTGACGGGTATCGGCGTGTCGGCGGGGCTGGCGGTCGGGCCCGCACTGGTGGCCATCCAGCGGACGCAGGTCATTCGCTTCCCCATTGCACCGGACCGCGTGGCGCGTGAGATGTCGGCGCTGGAGCGGGCGCGGCTGCGCTGTCACGGGCAGTTGAAGCAGATTCGCGAGCGGATTTCGCAGCTCAAGGGCACGGATCTCGCTGCGATCTTCGACGCCCAGCTGCTGATGCTCGAAGACCCGCTGCTCGTCGGCCGCGCGGCGACGATCATCATGGAGGAGCGCGTCAACGCGGAGTGGGCGGTGCAGCGGGCGCTCGACGAGCTTGCCGAGGTGTTCAACGATGTCGAGGATCCGTACCTGCACGAGCGGAAGGGAGACCTGCACGACGTGGCCGGGCGCCTGCGCATGAACATGCGCGGTGAAAAGGGCGGCCCGCGCGACCTGCTCGAGGATCTCGACACGCCGTGCGTGCTGGTGGCCGACGAGCTCACGCCTTCCGTGGTCGCGCAACTCGATTGGACGCGCATCCGCGGCTTCGCCACCGATGCGGGCAGCCGCACGTACCACACCGCGATCCTGGCGCGCTCCCTTGGAGTGCCGGCGGTCGTCGGCCTGCATGACGTGAGCACCCGCATCCCGCCTGGCGCCTCGGTCATCGTCGACGGCGATACCGGAGAAGTGATCATCGACCCGTCGCCGCAGGTACGGCAGGAAGTCGAGGTCCGCACGCGCCTGGCCAGGCTGCACGTGCCGCCGCCGCGTCACTGGGAAGGCCCGACGGACACGCGCGACGGGGTGCGAATCCAGCTGCATGCCAACATCGAACGCTCCGACGACGTGGCCGCGGCGCTGGCCTCGGGCGCCGAGGGCATCGGCCTCTACCGATCGGAGTTCCTGCTGGTGGGCGGGCCGCCCGACATGGCGGCCGAGGACGAGCAGTACCACGAGTACCGGCAGGTCGTCGAGCGCATGGCGCCGAGGCCGGTGACGATCCGCACCTTCGACGTGGACGAGCGGCAGCTCGCGCGCCCGCTCGTGGACGCGGCGCTCGACGCCCGCTGGTTCCCCGATGCCGATCGCTCCGAGCGCTCCGGGCACGCCGGCCTGCGCGGCATCCGCTTCGGCCTCGCCCAACCGGCCATCTTCAAGACGCAGCTCCGTGCGCTGCTGCGCGCGGCACCGTTCGGCGTGCTGCGGGTCATGTTCCCGTTCGTCTCGTCCGTGCACGAGGTCCGCGCGGCGCGGGCGCTGCTCGCGGAAGCAGGGGCGGAGCTCGACGCGCGCGGCATCGCGACAGCGCAGGTCCAGGTCGGGATCATGATCGAAGTCCCGTCGGCGGCGTTTACCGCGTCGCTGCTGGCGCGCGAGGTCGACTTCTTCACGATCGGCACCAACGATCTGATCCAGTACACGCTCGCGGTGGATCGCACCGACGAACGCGTCTCCAACCGCTACGAGCCGCTGCATCCGGCAGTGCTGCGGCTGCTGCGGCAGGTCAGGCGTGGCGCCGTCCGTCGCGGCATCCCGGTGTCGGTCTGCGGCGAGATGGCGTCGGATCCGCTGCTGCTCCGCCTCCTGGTCGGCTGCGGCCTGACCGAGTTCAGTATGACGCCGGGTGCGATCGACATGGCGCGGCGGGTCGTCCAGGAAACCAGCGCCGGCGAGATGGCCCGCATAGCGGCCCGAGTGCTCACGCTCGGGACGGTTGACGAAATCGAACAGTTCCTGCGCGACTCCTTCAGCCAGCCGGGACAGCGCGAACAGGTGAACACCGAATGAGCGACCCTCTCGAGAACGTCGTCACACGCGTCGAGAAACCGTGGGGCTACGAGCTGCACTGGGCAAAAACGGATCGGTACGTCGGCAAGGTGCTGCACGTGAACGCAGGTCACGCGCTCAGCCTGCAGTACCACAACAGGAAAGACGAGACGATGTACCTGTACTCGGGAAGGATGGTGCTCGAGACCGAGCAGAACGGGGAGCTGGTGAAGCGCGAGATGCAGCCGGGCGACTCGGTGCACATTACGCCGAAGACGGTGCACCGCATCACCGCGGTCGAGGACTGCGACGTCCTCGAGGTGTCGACGCCGGAATTGGACGACGTCGTCAGACTCGAGGACAGGTACGGGCGACAAGGAACGTAGCCGGCAGCGGGCAGCGGGCCGGCAGCGACAAGCCGGCGGCCTATTCAATAGCCGCGAGCTGCCCGCTCTACTGCCGGCTGCCGGCCGCCGGCTGACTCAGAAGGGTATATCGTCGTCGGTGATCGGCTCCATCGGCGCTTCTTCCGTCGCGCCGCCGGTCGCAGGCGTACTGCCGCGTTCGACTCCCGTTCCGCGGCCGCCGCCGCCACCGAGCAGCACCACGCGATCGACCTTCACATCGAGCATCGTCTCACCGTACGGCCGGTCCTCGTGGTTGCACTTCGCGCAGCGTACCTTTTCGCCGTTGCCTTTCCAGTTCTTCTCGGGCAGAAAGGCGTCGCAGTTTCGGCAGCGAGGCGCTTTCCTCGTTTGCAGCCGGCCCTCGACGTAAAGCTGCTTCCCCTTGACGAGATACTCCTGGAGCGACTCCGCTTGCTTCCCCCAGATATTCAGGCGCACCCACTCGGTTCGCTCCACACGTTGGCCGTTTTTATCGGTCCACGATTCGGTGGTGGCCAGGTTTGCCGTGGCCACGGCAGCACCGCCCGGGGTGTAGCGGAGCTCCGCGTCTCGGCCGAGGTTGCCGACCAGGATGACCTTGTTCACACTTCCCATCGAGATCCTTTCAGCAGATCCGAGGGTCCGCCTCTACACTCTGCGAACTTGAACGTTAACGCGCGGCCGTGACAGGGAAGGTCACACCTTACGAGGCTGAGAAAGAAACGTCAACTCCCGACCCTCTTACGAATGAGCCAACTCCCGACTCCCGGGTTCTCGGGAGCTGGGAGTTGGCTCAGCGTCAGCGGATGGGGAGTCGGCAGGATTTCACACGCCTATGGCGTCGGCCGCGGGCGCGAGAGGCGGTCGAGACCTTGCTTCGCCAGCCGCGCGCCGTCACTGTCAGGGAACAGCTTGACCACCGTTTCCCAGGACGTGCGCGCCGCGTCGATCTGTCCCGTCCGCTCCTGCGCCAGCCCGCGCTTGTAGTACGTCTCTGCAACGATGGGCGACGTCGGGTAGTTGAGAATCACCGCGCTATATGCGGCGACGGCATCTTCCCAGCGGTTCTGCGAGTAGTACGACTCGCCGATCATGTGCTGCGCCTCGCCGGCCGATTCCGATCGCGGGAATGCCTTGAGGAACGCATCGAAGCCGGTGATAGCGAGCACGTACTGGCCGGCGTAGTAATCGCCCTTCGCGGTATCGAACATCCGCGTTGGCGACAGCCCGGCGGTCGACGGCAGCGGAGCGGGGAGTGGAGAAGCGACCGGGGGCGGCGCGTTCGGATCGACGGGTGCATTAGGATCGACGATCGGCGGCGGCGGCGGCGCGAGCGCGGCCTGCTGCATCGCCACCACCGAGGTGCGCAGCGCTTCGAGCTCTTCGCGCAGGTTGGCGATCCTGACGTTGGTGTCGTCGGTCCGCTCGCGGACGACGCGCACGTCGTTCGCCATGGTGTCGATCAACACCTTCTGGTCGGCGAAGAGCTTGCGGTTGGTCGTGTTCGTGTCATCGAGCCGCGCGTTGAGCGCCTTGACCGCCTGGGTGAGCGCGTCGGTGAGCGCGGCCACGGCGGTCGCCAGCTGCTGCGTCTGCTCCTGCAGCATACGCGTGTCCGCGGCCAGCTGCTGGTGCTCGCGGTTCTGCGCCAGGGCGGGCGACGCGATGGCGGTCCAGCCGGCCAGCGCCGCCGCGCCAATGGAAAAGATCTTCTTCATGGCCTCGATGCCTCTTCGGGCCGGCTGAGCCGGCCCCTACGCACGACTGCAGACGGTCGGGGGGGCCGGCTTCAGCCGGCCCGGATTTACTTCGACGTAATGACGAAGTGGGCACGCCGGTTCTTGGCCCACGCGTTCTCATTGTGGCCCGGATCGAAGGGAAATTCCTTCCCGTAGCTGACCGTGCGGATGCGGTCCGGCGCAATGCCGAGCGACACGAGATAGGTCTTCACGGCCACGGCGCGGCGCTCCCCGAGCGCGAGGTTGTACTCGGCGGTTCCCCGCTCGTCGCAGTGGCCCTCGACGGTCACGACCCACGACTGGTACTTCTTCAGCAGATCCGCGTTCGACTGAGCGGTGCGTCGCCCCATGTCGTCGAGATCGGATTCGTCGAGCGCGAAAAACACCGGCCGGAACGGGGACTCGCGATTGAGGTCATCGAGCGAGCGGTTGGCGATCGCGTCCTCCGACAACGGCTCCGGCGGCACGGGCAACGCGTCCACCACCGGCTGCGGCGGCGGCACTGGCGGCGGCGCCGGCGTCACCGCGGGCGGTACGGCGATGGGCGGTGGAGGAGGGGGGGCGGTGAGCGGCGGCTGGCGGCGTCCGCACGCCGCCACGGAGATGCTGATCAGAATGAGAACTACGCCAACGGTACTGAGCCTGCGCATGTGTCCCTCTAACGGGTTAGTTCGACCACGAAGGCGTCTGGTTGTTGCCTTCCCTAGTAATCTGCTTCGCGTCACGGCCGTCACGGGCGATGGTGAAAATCTGCACCAGGCCGGCGCGCGTGGACGAGAACGCCAGATGCCGCCCGTTGGGCGAGTACGCGGGGCTCTCGTTGGAACCCTCGCCAAACGTGATCTGCCTCGTCTCTCTCGTTGCCAGGTCGAACACCTTGATGTCATAGCCGGGGCCGCTGCGCGCCGCGTACGCGATCTCGTTGAATGGCGCCGGCGACCACGTCGGACGATCCGCGTACGACTCGGTCGTGGTGATCCGCTGCACGTTCAAGCCGTCGGCGCCGACGATATAGATCTGCGGCGTGCCCGCGCGGTCGGACGTGAACGCGATCTGCGTGCCGGTGGGCGACCACGTCGGGGTCACGTCGATCGCCGGATGATTGGTGACCCGCCGCACGCCCGACCCGTCGCGGTTCATGACGTAGATCTCGGGATTGCCGTCGCGGTTCGACATGAATGCGATGCGCTGGCCGTCGGGCGAGAACATCGGCAGGAAGTTCTGCGTCCCGCGCGGCGTGGGCTCTTCCTGCACGCCCTGGTAAATCTGGGCGAGGAAGATGTCCGGATAGCCGCGGCGGTACGAGGTGTACGCGACGGTGCGCGCATCCGGCGACCACGACGGCGTGATGTTCAGCTGCCGGTTCGTCGTGATGCGGCGTACGTTGGCGCCGTCGTAATCGGAGATGTAGATCTCCTTCACCTCGCGGTTGTCGATCGGGCCGGCCACGCGCTCGCGGTTCCGGTCCGACGTGAACGCGAGCTTTGTGCGCGCCACGCCGCGCAGCGCCCGCTGCTCCTGGTGGATCTCGTCGGAAATCGTATGCGCATACAGGCGCGGGTTGGTGATCGTGCCCGCGTACTCCTTGCCGAACACCGACTGCTGCGTGCGCACGTTGAAGAGGCGCACCTGCACGGTGATGTCGTTCCCCGTGCGCCGCACGCTGCCGAAGATCACCGCGTCGGCGCCAAGCTCGCGCCACCCGTCGAACGCCACTTCTTCCGGTGTGCGCGCCGCCCGCACGCTCGCATACGTGTCGCGCGGAATCAGGTAGAACTCGCGCTCGAACGCCAGGTCGTCCCAGAGCACCGCGCTGATCGTCTTGGCCGCATCCGCGGCATCCGGCGTGAGCGCGACGAAATCAGGCACGGCATAGCGCGGCGGCGTCCCGGGGTCGCCCGTGATCTTCAGCTCGATCTCCGAGGGTTGCTGTGCAGCAGGGGCGGCAGGCGGTTCCTGCGGGGCCTGCATGGAGTCGGCGGGTATGAGCGTTGCGGCCGCAACCGCGGCCATGATGGCAAGCGTCGTGAGTTTCTTCATCACCTGGAATACTCGAATATCATGTGAACCGTCAGCGTCGGATTGGTGAACTGCGTCGGCAGTTCCGGCAGCCGTGTCAGAAGCAACGCACGCTGCGCCGCGAGATCGAGCGCGTAGAGCCCGCTCGGGCGCTCGATCTGCACCTGCTCGATCGCCCCGCCGCGGGTGATTGTGAACTTTACCGTCGTGGTCCCGCCAACGCCGTGCTTCGACTGCCAGTTGCGCTGGACGAGCGTCATCATCTGCTCGAGATATTCCGGGCAGCAGAAGTTGGCGACGTCGAGCTGCACGCCCGTGCCGCCACCGCCTCCCGTGGTCAAGCCGAAGCCCTGGCCGCGCGCGTTGGTTTCCGCGCGTGCCGGGCCTTCCTGCGGCTCGGGACCCGTGGTCGGCGTGCGACTCGTCGCGTCGGGCGGTGCGCGCTCGACGCGCGGGCGCGGGCGCACGGTCGGAGAGGGCAGCGCCATCTCCGGCGGCTTGGCGGCGGGCGGAGTCGGGGCGCGCCGTACCGGCTCGGGCGGAGGCGGCGCCTGGATCGTGCGTCCGCCCATCGGCGTCAGCCCACCGGCCCGCGGCCCGGGCGCCCCGCCGAGACTGATCACCATGACCGTGCGCGGCTCCTCATCGACGTGCCCCCGCCAGCTGCCCGGCATGTACAGGGCGAACAACACGAGGCCGATGTGCGCGACGACAGACCAGCCGAGCATCTTGCCGAGCCCTTCGGGATCGCGGCTGCGCGCGAGGATCAGATGGTCGATGGTGTCGTTCATTGCTCGCCGGGAAGCTTCGAGACGATGCCGACGTTCTGAACACCGCCCTCTTTCAGGCGGTCGAGGATATCCATCAACTCCTGCAGACTCACGGCGCCGTCCCCGCGCAAGTACACCTGCTTGTCCTGGCGCGTCAGCATCATCTGCCTCACGCGCTCGGCGAGCACGTCAATGCGGATGGGCTCCTTGCCGAGGTAGACGCGCCGGTCCTCGCGGAATTCGATCGGCACGTCCACGAACACGCGCTCGCTGGCGATCTCCTGCGAACGGCTGGCCACCGGCAGGTTCACTTCGATGCCACGCTGAAGCATCGGCGCAGAGATCATGAAGATGATCAACAGCACGAGCATCACATCCACGAGCGGAATGATATTAATCTCGGCCAGGGACGACGCCACGCGCCGCCCGCGTCCAGCTCGACCGGAAACGGCGCTCGGAAGAACTTTGGGCATTACGTAAAGTTTCGCTCCGCGATGTTGAGGAACTCGAGTGCGAAGTCGTCCATCTCCGTCGCGAAGCTCTTCACCTTCGTGGTGAAGTGGTTGTAGAAGTACACCGCCGGAATCGCCGCAAACAGTCCAGCCGCCGTCGCGACCAGCGCCTCCGAAATCCCCGGCGCCACGATCGCCAGGTTCGTCGACCCGGTGGCCCCGATCCGATTGAACGCAACCAGGATGCCCCACACCGTGCCGAACAGGCCGATGAACGGCGTAATGCTCGCGGTGGTGGCGAGGAACGTAATCCGATGCTCGAGCTTGTTGACCTCGGCCGCGGCCGCGCGCAACAGCGCCCGATCGACCGCCGGCAGGCTCTTGAGAGTAGGACGTCCGGCGTGCGCTGGTGGATGTGTGGTTTCGCCGTGAGCGGGGTGCCCGTGCCGGACCTGCGCGTTGATCTCGGCATAGCCGGCCTGGAACACGCCGACGAGCGGACTGGCGGGCAGCGACGGACAGGCCGCCTGCACCTCTGAGAACTTGGTGCTCCGCCGGAAGACGTCGAGAAAGCGCTTGTCCTGGCTGTCAGCCGTGCGGAACGACCAGGCCTTGTAGAGAATGATGGCCCACGACGCCACCGAGAAGAGCACCAGGACCGCGAGGACAGCCTGGTTGATCGGTCCGGTTTCCCAAATGAGGCGAGCTACATCCGTCGTCCCGGCAACTGGGGCAGCACCGTCCTGCACCTGCAGTGCGAGGACGAGAGAGCCAAGCGTGTGCAACGAAGCCTCCGATGCATCGGCGACGCGCCGCTGGGACAGCGCAGACACGGCAGCGTAGCACGCGCCCGGAGGGGTGTCAAAGATCTGATACGATGGGATTTCCGCCCGAATGTTGCGCTTCCTCCGCATCCGCCACCTGGCGGTGATCGAGGCCGTGGAGGTCGAATTCGAGCCCGGCTTCAACGTCCTCACCGGTGAGACGGGCGCGGGCAAGTCGATCCTCGTCGAGGCCGTCGGACTTCTGCTCGGTGCCCGGGCGTCGTCGGATCTGGTCCGCACCGGCGAGAGCCAGGCGGCCATCGAAGCGATCTTCGAGACGCCCGACGGCCAGGAGCTCGTCGTCCGGCGGGAGATTACGAGCCAGGGACGAAGCCGCTCCTTCATCAACGGAACGCTCGCGACCGCGGCGGCGCTCCGCGACCTGTCGGCGCGGCTCGTCGAGCTGCACGGGCAGCACGAGCACCAGGCGCTGCTCGATCCGCTCACGCACCTGCCGGTCCTGGACCAGTACGCGGACGCGGGTGCGTTGACCGCGAGGGTCGCCGCCGCGTGGAACGAGGTGCGGACGTTGCGGGAGCAGCTGGAACGCTCGCGCATGGACGCGCGGGAGAGATCGGCGCGCCTCGACCTGATCGCGTTCCAGCTCGGTGAGATCGAGAAGGCCGCGCCGAGGCCCGGCGAAGACGAGGAGCTTGCGGCAACGAGGCAGGTGCTCGCCAGCGCCGAGCGCATCCAGCGGCTGTGCGAGGAGAGCTACGCGAGCCTCTACGAGAACGACGAGGCGGTGCTGTCGCGGCTCGGTGGCGTCTGGAAGCGCGTGGGCGAGCTGTCGACGATCGAGCCGCAGTTTGCGCCCTACCTTGATGCCCGCGACGGCATCAAGTCCCAGCTCGAAGATCTCGCGTACTTCCTGCGTGGCTACGCCGATGGCGTGGATGCCTCTCCCGCGCGGCTGCAGCAGGTCGAAGACCGGTTGGCGCTGATCGATCGCCTCAAGCGCAAATACGGACCCTCGCTTCAGGACGTCATCGACAAGGGCGAGACGCTCGCCCGTGAGCGCGCGCTGCTGACCGGGGGAGGAGAACGCGCCGAGGATCTGCAGCAGGCGCTGACGGCGGCGAACGAGCGCTATCTCGCGATCGCCCGCGACCTCTCGCGACGCCGCCGCGTCGCCGCCTCACGGTTCGCGCGCGAGCTCGAGTCGATGCTCGCGGAGCTCGCGATGGACCGGACGCGTTTTGAGGTACGCTTCAACGACGGCGAGCTCCCCGAAGAGCAGTGGAGCGAGCGCGGCATCGACCAGGCCGAGTTCTTCATATCACCGAACCTCGGCGAGGAGCTGCGGCCGCTCGCCCGTATCGTGTCCGGCGGCGAGCTGTCGCGCGTGATGCTCGCGTTGAAGACGCTGGTTGGACATCAGACCGGTTCTGGCTTTCGGGTGCCCTCGAGCGAAAGCCAGACCCGGTCTGATGTCCAACTGAAGACCCTCATCTTCGACGAAGTGGACGCGGGGATCGGCGGACGCGTGGCGGAGGTCGTCGGGGCGAAGCTGCGCATGCTCGGCCACCGGTTCCAGGTGCTCTGCATTACGCACCTTCCTCAGATCGCGGCGCGCGGGACGACGCAATTTCTGATCGAGAAGCGGGTGCGGGGTACCAGGACTGTTACATCAGTACTACGTCTTGATCCGGCTGGCCGCCTGGAAGAAATTGCCCGCATGATTGGGGGAGCCGCGGTTTCCGAGCCCGTGCGCGCCAGCGCCCGGGAATTACTGGACGCGGGGGCGAAAGGCGAAAGCGAAAGTCGCCTCGAAAGCGAAAGCGAAAGTGGACGCCACAAGAGACGACGGGTTTGAAAACCCGGCGCCGGGATCGTTGAGGAACATGTCGAGGTGGCCCTGATTGGCCGCCTGCCAGATATGGCGAAGAAGTACCTGGTTGAAACGTTCGGCTGTCAGATGAACGTCCACGACTCGGAGCGCATGGCCGGCCTGCTCGACCAGGCAGGCTACGAGCCGACGACCGAGGACTCCGAGGCCGACGTCATCGTGATCAACACGTGCAGCGTGCGGGAGCACGCGGAGGAGAAGCTCTACACGCGCCTCGGCGAACTGCGCGTGCTCCAGCAGGAGACCGGGCACAAGCCGGTCGTGGCCGTGGCCGGTTGCGTCGCGCAGCAGGAAGGCCATGCACTGCTGAAGAAAACCAACGGCCACGTCATCGACATCGTGATGGGGACGCAGAGGCTCAAGATGCTGCCGGTCCTGGTGGAGAGGGCCGCGCGGTCCGGATCTCATGCGGCCGAAGTCGACATCAACCCGTGGGACGATGTGACCTTCCCGCTCGGGATCACGCGGCGCGGGGATCCGGTCAAGGCCTTCGTGACCATCATCGAGGGATGCAACGACTACTGCGCTTTCTGCGTAGTCCCTTACACACGCGGCCACGAGCGGATGCGCGCGAAAGCGGACATCCTGGCAGACGTGAGGGAGGCGGTGGATTCGGGCCGCAAGGAGATTCAGCTCCTCGGCCAGATCGTGAACCACTACCATGCACCGGACGACCCCTCGTGCGACTTCGCCGAGCTCCTTGCGGCGGTGAACGAGGTGCCCGGGGTCGAGCGGATCCGGTTCGCCAGCCCGCATCCGCGGCACACCGGCGAGCGTCTCATCGAAGCAGTCCGGGTGCTGCCGAAGGTGTGCAAGCACATGCACCTGCCTGTGCAGTCGGGCTCTACGCGCGTCCTGGCAGCCATGCGGAGGCGCCACACGCGCGAGGCGTACCTGGATCTGGTGGCGCGCATCCGCGACTCGATTCCGGGTGTTACGCTGTCCACGGACATGATTGTGGGCTTCCCGGGGGAGACGACGGCGGACTTCGAGCAGACGCTGTCGCTCACCGAGGCGGCGCAGTACAACAGCATGTTCTCGTTCAAGTACTCGGCCCGGCCGAACACGCTCGCGTCCATGCGGATGCCGGACGATGTGGCCGAGGACGAGAAGACGGCGCGCATCGTCGCGCTGCAGTCGCTGCAGCGAGGGATACAGACGCGGCTCCACGAAGCGGAGGTCGGCAGGACGGCGGACGTTCTCGTGGACCAGGCAAGCCGGAGGCGTGGGGGCGAGATATCGGGCAGAACCTCGGGGAACACCGTAGTGAGCTTCCCGGTGCCGGCCGATGGCAAGAGCAGCGGCAGCTCCGGCGAGTGGATCGGGCGGACGGTGCGGGTCGCGATCACGCGGGCCGGTCCCCACAACCTGTCCGGAGAGGCGATCACGGGAATGCAAAATGTCAACTGCCAGATGCCAACCGGGTGTTGAGGTTGCACTGCTGGCGCTTTTTGCATTTTGAGTTTGACATTTTGCGTTTCGGTAATGCCCATGCTGATTGAAATGACGATCAAGGGGCTGATGGTGGATCCGATCACCAACATGCCCATCGTGATTCTGAAGGACAAGGAGGGTGACCGTGTCCTTCCGATCTGGGTCGGCATCTTCGAGGCGAACGCCATCGCCCTTCAGATCGAAAATATCGCCACGCCACGGCCGATGACGCACGACCTGCTGAGGAACGTCATCAGCGATCTGAACGGCCAGGTGGACCGGGTGGTGGTCTGCGACCTCAAGGACAACACGTTCTACGCGATCATTCACCTGACGGTCCGCGGCGAACGGGTCGCGATCGACGCGCGCCCGAGCGATGCCATCGCCCTGGCGCTGCGCACGCGCTCGCCAATCCTGGTGGAGGAGACGGTCATCGACAACGCGAAGACCGTCGACTTCTCGTCCGAGCGCGCCGACACCGACCGGCTTCAGAAGTGGCTCGAGAGCCTCGATCCGGACGAGCTGGGCAAATACAAGATGTGAACGGCCGCCCACCGCGCAGCGTGCGCGGTGGGGACCCCGCCAATGTCGGCTGGCCGACATTCACATCTTGAACTCCCAACCCAACTCCCAACTCCCAAGCTGAATCCTCGCGCTAACTCCCAACGTGGGCCGGCTGAAGCCGGCCCCTAGGGGCACAGGCGAACGCGACGTGTGGTACGTAAGGGCCGACTCTAGCCGCCCTTGAGCTGGGAGTTGACACGGCCGTGCAAGCAATAGGGGCCTCAACTCTGGGACATGGCCTATTTTGTGGTCTACAGTTGACGTGTCTCCTCTTGGTCCCTACAATGGGCGCACCTCTCTCCTGCACGGTTTCTCAAGAACCGATGATCGTTGCCATCGCGAACCAGAAAGGCGGAGTCGGGAAGACCACGACAGCCGTGAACCTTGCCGCCGCCCTTGCGATGCGCGGCAAGCGGACACTGCTGATTGACCTCGACCCTCAGGCCAACAGCAGCATCTCGTTCCTCGATCTTTCGGCGATCACCCGCAGCACGTACGACGCGATGGCAGACCACGGGACGCCGCTCGCCGACGTGGTTCAGCCGACGCCGCTTCCCAACCTGTTCATCGCGCCTGCCCGGATTGCGCTCGCCAAGCTCGAGGCGCGGCTGGTGGGGGAGCTCGACGCGCACTTCAAGCTCAAGGACAAGATCGGCCCGCTGGAGGGTGACTACCAGCACATCGTGATCGACTGCCCGCCGGCACTCGGGCTGTTGACGGTCAACGCCCTCGTCGCCGCCACGCACCTCCTCATCCCGATCCAGTCGTCCTACTTCGCGCTCGAAGGGACCGACGATCTCCTTGAAACGATCGAAAAGGTGCGCCAGCGCCCGAATCCGGGCCTGCGGATCCTGGGGGTCGTGATCACGATGCACGACAAGCGAACCGCCCTGGGCCGGGACATCCGGCAGCAGATCCAGAAGGTCTTCGGCGGGAAGGTGTTCAAGACGGTCATCAGCAAGAGCGTCCGGCTGGAGGAAAGCCCGGCCTACAAGGAATCGATCTTCACCTTTGCGCCGGAATCCGCGGGGGCGACCGACTACTACAGTCTCTGCGAGGAGGTCATCGAACGTGCCGAAGCGCGGACTGCCTGAAACGCTGCGAATGCG
>DATDHP010000032.1:0-11344 GCA_036521515.1 Vicinamibacterales bacterium | reverse complement strand
GACTCTGCTACGGAGGGATGAGGATATCAAGTCTGTCACAGGTACGAGAGGGACCCCCTGTCAGAAGTACCAGTCGTGCTCGCTTCCGGGTTCTCGCTTCTCAGTTCGCGTTCAGGTTCGGGGTTCGGTTCCGGGTTCGCGGTTCGGGTTCGCGGTTCGGGTTAACCGAAACGGGGACTGGGCGCTGAACCCCGAACATGAACCCGAACCGAGAACCTGGAAGCGAACCCCGAACCTGAACACGAACTCAGAAGCGAGAACCAAGCACCGGGAACGACACCCCGTCGGCTATTGGCTGTCGTCGGTCAGCCGGCCCACGAGGACGGCTCGGCGGTTCAGCCGCCGTGTCTCTTCCTGTCCGTTGTCGTACGTCGGCTGCTCCTCCCCGTAGCTGACGGTGGAGAGCCGTTTCGCGTCGATTCCCCGCTCGACCAGGTAGTCGCGCACCGCAGTGGCGCGCCGCTCGCCGAGCGCCAGATTGTATTCGAGCGTGCCGATGCTGCAGGTGTGGCCCTCGATCATGAGCCGCATCGCGGGGCGTGCAGTGAGTGCGGCGATCGCCGGCTCGAGCATCGGCAGCACGTCCGCCCGGAGCGCGTGGCTGTCGAAGTCGAAGTGCACGTCTTCGAACTCGAGACCCTCCGTCACCTCGATTGTCACCGTATCGGAGACCACCCCGCCGCGGCTGTCCTCGGCGACCACCGTGAACGTCGTGAAGCCGGCGGCTGTTTCCGCGTGCCACGTCGTCGTGGAGGCGCGCGTGTCGGCGAGTGCGCCCCCGGTTGCCGACCAGCGGTAGGTGAGCGCGTCGCCGTCCGGATCGGTGGACTCGGCGCGCAGCGTGGCGCTCTGTCCCGTCTGCACGGTGCAGGGCTCGCAGATCGCCCGGACGAGCGGTGCGCGGTTCGCCAGCGGGACCGGCGCGGGCGCCGGGGCCGGGGCCGGGGCGGGGGCCGGGGTCGGGGCGGGGGCCGGGGTCGGGGCCGGCGGGGGCTCGGGTGCGAGGGCGACGGCGGGCGGCGGCGGCACGAAGACCCTCACGCCGCGATGGAACCCGATCCGGAATTCCAAGGCGAGCGCATCGCCGCTGGTGTTGGCCGGCACGCCCGACGCGCTGTCGGTCTCGAGCGCGAAGCGGTAGTTGAGGGCCGCTCCGATCAGCAGGCCGCCCGGGTGCTGCCAGGTCAGGCCGACGGCCGTGTTGATCGTGTCCTTCAGCCGCGACGTGGAGGGGGAGAGGGAGCCGTCGGCGCCGACGATCAGCCCTTCGGGGGCCGTGACCGCGTGATCGAACATCCACTCCCCGTACACTTCCGCGGTCGCGCGGAGGCTGCGCCGCGCCGGGAAGCCCGCGCCCGCGCCCCAGCGGATGCCGTCCGAGAGACTGAGGTCGTCGGGGTCGCCGCGGAGCGCGACACCGCCGAACCCCGCGAGCTCGATCCCGCGGAGCTCCCGGCTGCCGATGACGTCGACGAACCCGTCGTACTCGCCGGTGCCGGCCCCGGTCTCGCGGTCTCCGGTCGGCAGCTTGAGCGTGCCGCGGACGGCGAGGGCGAGCGGCTGCAGCCGTTGCTGCGACAGCAGGTTCACCTTTGCGCCGAGGTAGAGATCGCCGAACTGGTTGCCCGTCCAGCTCTCGCTGACGGTGGGGTACTCGTTGACCAGCCCGCCGGCCTCGTTGTTTGGACCAGCAAACAACAACGGGGTGGTGTCGCGGTCGATGCGCGTGATCAGGCGCAGCGCGCCGAAGATCTCGACCGCGCCCGCGCCGACGGCGGCGGTGACCGGCCAGAACGACACATTCGTGTTGCCCTGCCGGAAGTCGAACTCGTTGCGCTGAGCCGACAGCGAGAAGGCGCGACTCGGCAGCACCTCGCCCGTCGGGACGAACCAGAGTCCAGTATCCCCCCAGTAGGTCGTCGTAGCCGGACGGGTCTGTTGGCCCTGCGCCCATCCCGGCCCGGCCGGACCCAGCAGCGCAAGCGCCGCCAGCGTCACCGTCGCCCATTTCATCCCGCACACTCCTTCGCCACGCCATTCGAGGACATGCTGCGACACGATGGCGCGCGGCCGGCTCGCGCGGCTATGTCAAACCGGCGTCCGCGTCGTGTCGGTTTCTGCATAGAGGTACGTGTGGTGTCGAGAGACGGCGAAGCCAGGGCGCGCCATCCTGAACCATCGTGTCGTGTTCCTCGAGCAATTACTGACAGGGTCACCCGAGTAATTGCTGACAGGGTCAGCTGTGACTTGTACCAGGGCGACCGCGCAACAATTCCCGACGAGTTTCGGTAGTTCGCCGAGTTCCGCCCGGGCATGCTCGGACCGTATGGTGTCGGGCATGTCAGTCATACAGCTTGCTCACCGCTCCCCGGGCGCGGCCGTGCAGGCGGCGCGCGAGGTCGATACGGTGGACCGTCCGCCGCGCGGTCTCTCGCGCCGGGAGCTCGTTGCCCGCGTCGTGGCGTTTCTGCGCGACAACCTCGCCGAGCCGGTGTCAGTCGCCGAGCTGAGCCGGATGGCGGGCGTCAGCGAGCGCACGCTGCGCGCCGCGTTCCACGACGTCCTCGGCCTGAGCCCGAAGCGATACGCCATCACGCAGCGGCTGCATGCCGCGCGCGAGGCGCTCGCGGTCGCGGATCCGGAGACGACGACGGTCACCGACGTCGCGATGGCGTACGGGTTCTTCGAGCTCGGGCGCTTTGCCGGGCGCTACCGCCACACCTTCGGCGAGGTGCCGTCGCGGACGTTGCGCCAGGTCGCCGCGTCCTGGCCCGAACAAGCCGCCTGACGCCCCGCGGCACGATGCGTCGGAGGAGGCGCGATGTCGAGTCACGGCAAACGCCCGGGTCGGGGCACGGCCCCTGGCGGGAACGAGGAGGCTCGACCGCGCGTGCTCATCGTCGACGACAACGCGTCGATGCGTGCACAGATCGGGCAATTACTCGAGGAGGAGTTCACGGTGGCCGGACTTGTCGGGGACATCGAATCGCTGATCGGCGCGTGGCCGGTGTCGCGCCCCGACGTGATCGTGCTCGACATCGCGATGCCGCGAGGCACCGGCTTCGAGGCCGCCGGGCGGCTGCGCGCCGCCGGCTGCCACGTGCCCATCGTGTTTGCCAGCGTGTACGACGCCCCGGCGATCGTGCGTGCCGCCTGGGAGGCCGGCGGGACGGCGTACGTCGCCAAGGGGGACCTCGTCTCGGCCCTGGCGACCGCGGTCCACTCCGCGCTCCGCGGCCGCCGCTTCGTCTCGGCGTCCATTGATTCGCCATGAGGATGACATCATGACGCTTGTCGCGTTTTCGCCATCACGTCTCGGACCGCAGCCGGACCTCCACCAGTTCGAGCGCCTCGCGGTCAACCTCTCCTCGTCCTTCAGCAGGCTCGAGGCCGACGACGTCGACGACGTCGTGGCGCGCGCGGTCGGAGAGATTGGCGCGGCCTTCGGCGCGGACGAGTGCACGCTCATCGCGTTCGGGGAGCGCGGCGCCGCCAGGGTCGTGCAGTCGTGGGCGGCGAATCCGCAGATGCCGTCCAGCGACGATGATGTGGCCAGCATGCCCTGGCTGGTCCAGCGGCTGGCGCGCAATGCCGTGGTCGCCATGACGCCGTCCAGCGACATTCCGCACGCGGCGGCGAAGGATCGCGAACACGCGGCGCGCACCGGTATCGCCTCGCGGCTGGCGGTGCCGGTCGCTCTTGGCGCGCGCGTGGCCTACGGGCTGGTCGTCGGGAGCCGACAGCGGCATTCGCAATGGGCCGCGCCCGTCGTCGAGCGGCTTCGGCTCATGGGGGAGATTCTCGGCAGCGGCCTGGAGCGCCTGCGCCACGACGAGGCGCGCGCCAGCCTGGCGGACGGCGAGCGCCTCAGCGCCAGCGCCGACGCCGTGTACCTGAGTGAGGAAGCGAGGAACCAGCGCGAGGCGGACCAGATCATCGGGGAGAGCGGCGCGCTGCGCCTGGCGCTCACGCGCCTCAGCCAGGTGGCGCCGCTCGACGCCACGGTCCTGCTGCTCGGCGAGACGGGAACCGGCAAGGAGCTGTTCGCGCGGGCGATACACGACCGCAGCCGGCGGCGCGAGCGGACGCTGATCCGCGTCAACTGCGCCGCGCTGCCGGCGAGCCTCATCGAGAGCGAGCTGTTCGGCCACGAGCGGGGCGCGTTCACGGGCGCGATCTCGATGCGTCAGGGACGCTTCGAGCTCGCCGACGGCGGCACGATCTTCCTCGACGAGATCGGCGACCTCGCGCCCGAGCTGCAGGCCAAGATCCTGCGCGCGCTGCAGGAAGGCGAGTTCGAGCGCGTCGGGTCGTCGAAAACGCGTCGCGTCGACGTGCGCGTCATCGCCGCCACGAACCGCGATCTCGAGAAGGACGTCGCCGAGGGGCGGTTCCGTGCAGACCTCTACTACCGCCTCGGCGTGTTTCCGATCGCCCTGCCGACGCTGCGCGAGAGACCGGAAGACATCCCGCAGCTCGTCTGGTTTTTCATTCATCGGCACCAGCGCGAGCTGGGCCGCCGCATCACCCGGGTGCCCGCCGCGGTCATGCAGGCGCTGCAGCGCCATGACTGGCCGGGCAACATCCGCGAGCTCGAGAACGTCGTCGAACGCGCGATGATCCGCAGCGTCGACGGGACGCTCCAGCTCGACGACCCGCTGCGCACGGAGTCGCGCGCGCGCCTCTCACGTGAGTGCGGCGACACGCTCGACGCCGTGCAGCGGCTTCACATCGAGAAGGTGCTGAAGGAGTGTGGCGGACGCATCAACGGCACCGGCAACGCGGCGGTTCGTCTTGGCATCCATCCCAACACGCTGCGATCCCGGATCAAGAGGCTGGGGGTGGTGTTGCCCAGGCGGCCGACCACGTTCCCCTCTTCCAGTACAGCAGGTCGCGCATGATCGACCGCCCCGGCGATCAGTCCAACCCACGATCCGGCGAAGGAGCGACCGCGAGGCGGCATGCGGCGCCCGTGCGTCGCTCATGCCAGCCGTCGACGGAGATAGTGCGCGACGCCCACCAGCTCCACGCCGGTGCGCCGCAGCCGGGACAGCGCGTCGATCCCTACCGGGTCCGCCGAGAGGAGGTCGGTGAGGTCGATGCGAACCCGGCCGGTGGCCGCTGCGCATATGCGGTGCAGCTCATGTACCTGCGCTGCCTGCAGATGCCCCGCCAGATAGACCGTGGTGGGCTCCTCGGTCTGGTTCACGACCTGGATCCGACACTCCACGACACGCGCTCAGGCAAGACTGACACCATGCGCATCGTGAGGGTTTCCAGCCCTCTTTGCGCGATGGACGCGGAGGAAGCAGGCAGGAGCTCACCAGATGAAGTAGCGCTCACGAGCGCTGGTGTCGCGAGGCCGCGGCACGGTGGTTGCCGTCGCAGGTTCACGACCCATGACGCGGGTTCCAGAGCGTTTTTCACTCCCGCGCAGCCGCGGAGAGCGGGGTCCCGCCGCGGCCTGCGCGGTGGGGTGCCAGACGCTGTGACGCGGAGGAAACCAGGCCACACTTGCTCCGCGCCTCCGCGGCCCGTGGATGGGGAAAGCGCTCTAGTCGCCATCGACATCTCCCGGCGTTCGTGACCCGCCACGAGATGTCGTGACGCCAGCAGCACGTTCGTACGGTGAGGCGCAAATCGCACCGGACCAGCCGTGTGCATACCGGGGATCGGGGCTTGCACTTGAGCCAGCATCCGATCGTCTTTCGCACTGATGAAGGAGACACGATGAGACTGCACCGCATCCTGGGCCTGGCGCTGGCGGCCGCCGCGCTCCCGGCGATCGCCGCCGCCCAGAAGACCACCTACGACTTCGACAAGACCGCGCCGTTCGCGCAGTACAAGACCTACACCTTGAAGGAAGGCACGCCCGCGGGTCAGCCGCTCATCGACAAGCGCATCGAGGCGGCGATCGAGGCGCAGCTGGAGGCGAGGGGCTACGTCAGGAACGATGCGGCGCCCGACGTCTTCGTGACCTACCACATGGCCTTCAAAGAGGAGAAAGACATCTCGTCCTTCAGCTCGGGTCCGATGTACGGCGGCGTCGGGTACGGCTATGGATGGGGAGGCGGCTGGGGAACCACGACGACCGACGTCCGCGTGCGCAGCATTCTCATCGGGACGCTTGCGGTTGACATCCTGGACGCGAAGAAGAAAGAGATAGCCTGGCGCGGCCTGGGGACCAAGGAAGTGGACACCGGGGCCAAGCCCGACAAGCGCGACGAGAACATCGGCAAGGCGGTCGAGAAGATTTTCAGGAACTATCCGCCCAAGGTAAAACAGTAATGGGCGAGCTCGCGCCGGCGGCCAAGGTCGGCCTGGACGAGGGCGGCGCCCTCCTGATCACCAGGTTTCCCACCGGGCGCTAGGTGCGGGCGTGCGGCGGTTCTCCTCGTCATCAGCGGCCCATTCCCGGCCGGTTCGTGAGGGCGTGCGCGCGCTCGCCGCGGCGTGGGCGGCGCGCGATGCGGGCACGCCGGTCTCAATCGGTCACCTCCGCTTCAACCTTACTCACGCTTGCGTTCGAGGCCGACGCGTGGCGGTGGCCGCGGCCGAAGGCGCTGCCACGGGCGGCTTCGCCCGGCGCGTCGCGGTCGATCTCGCGTGGCCGCTGCCAATGCTGGACGTTGTCGACGGCGCGGTCACCGTGAAGGAGGGGCGCCCCGAGCGCGCTCCGCGAGGTCCGTGTCGCCGGCCGAAACGCAACGAGCGCGAATACGTGGCTCGGGCGCTCAGCGTCGAGGCCGGCGGCCCGGTCGATCTGGTGGTACCTGTCGATTGGACAGGCATTTTGAGAAGGAGACGCACACATGTCGGTTCTTCGGCTTGTCCTCCTGGTGGCCGCGCTCGCGGCCAGCGTTGCCGTGTCGTGGGCGGACGCGTCGCAGCAGCAGCGGCGCGCGTACACGGCGCCTGAAACGTTCACCTCGCCGCTCCAGGCGCGCACCGCGACAGGTGCGACGGCGGCGACCGTCAGAATCCAGATCGATCGGTACCATTCCGCCGCCGAGCTCAAGACGATGACCGACGCGATGATGTACGGCGGGTATCCCGGCTTCGTCCAGGCGCTGCGGAAAGCGCCGGTGGTCGGTTACGTCGAGATCGGCGATGTGAAGGTCGCGCTGCGCTGGGCGCGCGAGCAGCCCACCGGGAAGGGACGCGCGATTTCGCTGGTGACGGAACGACCGATGTACTTCATCGGTGGCGGCAAGGCCGACGCGAAGCCGCGCGAAGGGTTCGAGCTGGCCGTCGTGCAGCTCACCGTGGACGAGTTCGGGCTGGGCAGCGGCACGATGGCCGCCGCGGCGAGGGTCAAAAGGGACCCGCAGGGCAGCGGTGTGCTGCTCGAGGACTACGCCGAGGAGCCGATCAAGCTGACGTTCGTGCACCGTGAGATCAAATGAGAACGATGAACGCTGGCACCTGGATCTGCATTGGCGTGGCGATCGCGGCCCTGGCGGGCAGCGCGTACAGCGCGCCGCTGCAGAAAGGCCCGGCCAATACCGGACCGGGATCGCTCGCTGCCGCCCGCAAGTACCTGGAAGGCAGATGGAGCCTGGTCTCGTACGACGTCTTTCCACCCGGGAAGCCGCCAATTCAGATACGGGGCGCCGGCACGCTCACCTACGACGGTTTCGGCAACCTCCAGGTCGAGATCCGCGTGGACAAGGCGACCGGGGCGCAGCTCGAACAAGCGGGCGTTCCCATCACGAACGGCATGCTGTCGATCGGCGGACGTACCGCGGTCGACATGCAGCGACGCATTCTCACCTACTTTCTCGAGGGCCAGCCGCCGCTTGGCGCCCCATCGGGTCCGCTGGCGCTCAACCGTCCCAGGCACTGGCAGGTCGAGGGCAACGTCCTCACGCTCACGACCAGGGGCGAGGACGGCCAGCCGCTTTCGGTGGGCCGCTGGGAAAAGTTGCAGCGATGACCCTCGCGGTCTGGTCCAACGACGAGTAGTCGCTCCGGCTGAGTGAGAGGCCCTTCGACGCACGGAACTGACGCGCCTTTCCAATCCACGTAGCGGCGGAGGCGCGGAGGAAATCAGGCCAAATCGCCTCCGCGCCTCCGCGGCCCTGACAGTCGTTGCACGCCTGGCTTCAGTGGATTCGTTCTCAGGGGTTCAGGTGGCCACCGGGCGGCCTGGCTCCTCCTGCGTCACCGGTGGACTGGCTGCCGGCGCCGCGTACCAGTCCTTCCGCGGCACGACCTTTGGCTCGTCTGGATCCCCCTCGTAGGCGGGCGTCATGATTTGGATGCCGTACTCGTTGAACACGTCGAGGATGTGGCGATGCAGTTCGGCGTAGAGCCGGTTCATCGCCTGGACGTTGCTGCAGTACACATTCAGCTCGTAGGTGACCGCGAAGTCCCCGAGCGCCTTCTCCAGCACGAATGGGCGAGGCTCGCTCAACAGTCCCGGCGTACGGCCGGCGGCCAGGTGCAGCATGGCTTCCACCTGACGCCACGGCGTTTCGTAGCCGATCCCTACCTCGGTGTGCAGAATCAGGCCGTGCGCCCGTGCCAGCGAGCTGTAGTTGAGGACCTCGCCGGCCAGGATCTGCGAGTTGGGGATGATGATCTCCTCGTTCTTGACCGAACGGAGGTGAGTGACCTGCAGACGCGTCTCGATGACGTCGCCCGTGGCGTTGCCCACCTTGATGCGATCGCCCACCTTGAAGGCACGCCGGTAGGTCATCATGTAGCCGGCGATGACGTTGGCGATCGCCGACGAGGATCCGAGCGAAAACACGATGCCGAGGAACAGCGAGATTCCCTGAAACGCCGCGGACCCGGAGCCTGGAATGTAGGGATAGGCGACGACGAGCCCGAAGGCGATGACCGCGATTCGGACAATCTTGTAGGTCGGCTGCGCCCACTCGGCATCGAAGCTGGCGAGCGCGACCCGGCCGGTCTCCACCGCGTCGAAGAACAGCCGGATGACCCTGAGCGCCAGACGGACGACGAAGAAGAGCACCGTCAGGAAAACCAGGCTTGGGATGTTCTCGACGATCCCCGCCCCGATCACCTGCAGGGGCGCGAGCGCAAACGTGACCATGTCTCGCGACACCCCGCGCGTCCATGGGAACTGGGCGAGCACGAATCCGAGGTAGACGAGGGCCATCGCCATGAAGGCCATCGTCTGGAGCGCGAGCAGCCCGCTTCGCAGCGCCCCCCAGATCCGCTCGGCGCGCATCAGCTCGAAGGACTGGATTCCCACCGTGTGGATCCGCGCCTGCAACCGGTGCGTGAGGAAACGGTCCGTCCATCGCCCGATCCAGCGCACGAGGACGATCCCGAGGGCGAGCGCGAGCGTGGCGAGCAGGGCGTTGACGGCCCCGCGCTGCAGCGCGCCCGTCGAGCGTGCGCCACGATAGTCGGCGATGGCCTGCCGAAGCCTCGCCAGATGAACGGCTGCCAGTTCGGCTCGCTGGACCTGCTCCACGCTCGCGTCCGCGTCGACGATTCCCATGAGCGTCGTGGCGCCTGCCACAATCCGGGTCACGCCGTCGCCTTCGACTGCGCGCAGCGAATCGATCGCGATGGTCGTGTCGGCCGCTATGGCGGTGAGCCGATCCCGGATGAGACCTGCGCGCATCTCGGCCGGCAGCGACGAGACGCCGCGCACGCGAAACAACACGGCGCCGTCGAACTCGACGGGAGCGGTCGCGATCTCGGTCTCCACGGGGGCGCCGGCCGGTGTCTGTGCCCGCAGCCGTGCGTCTGCCGTGAAGCCCGCGATCAGAACAAGCGTGAGACCGAGGTACCTTGCCACTTGAAGACTCCCGAGTTACGCCTTCCGCCTGAAGGCGGAAGCCACAACAATCGGGTGTGTGTGGCTTCCGGCTTCAGCCGGAAGGCAGTGGACGTGGCAGCACGAATGACTGCGTTCGGGTTGGACCGAGCCGTCCGCTCAGCGCGAGCGCCCTGCCGCGCCGGGATGCAGCGGAATGGTCACCCCGCGGAGCTCGTTCCGAGCCGACACCTTGATGACGTCCGCGCTGCCCGCGTACTGGTTCGGCATCCGGTTGAACACCAGGTCCGCCACGCGCTCGACCTCCGCATCCGGCGCGTCGACCGTGGTCAGCAGCAGCGCGGTCGAGGCAACGGTGGTCACCGCCTCCTGTTGCCGGGGATACGTATTCGCCGGAAGCGTCAGCGGCGTCAGGCCCGGATGCGACTGCACCAGCCGCTCCAGTGCGGGGCCTTTCACCGGCAGCAGCCGCAGTCCGGGCTGGACGGCGAGTTGCTGCAACGCCCGGCTGGGCGCGGCGGCGGTCACGAACACGGCGTCGAGCTGCTTGTGCTGCAGGCGGGAGATCGCGACCGTCGGTCCCTCCTCGCGGGCCTCGCTGAGGTCCGCCGGCGCAAGGCCGTGCGCCGCGAGGACGGCTACGGCGTCGAACCGTGTGCCCGACGTGGGCAGCCCGATGTCCACGCGCTGGCCGCGGAGCTGCGCGATGTCGCGAATCGGCGAGTCCGGCAGCACGGCGACGTGGATCGCCTCCGGGAACAGGCCGCCGACGGCGCGCAGGTTCGCCAGCGGCCCTCCCCGCGCGAAGACGTCCTCGCCGGCCAGCGCCGCAGCGGCGACATCGCCCTGGACGATGGCGTAATCCGCCTCGCCGCGCGCCAGGAGCGACGCGTTCTCGACGCTGCCCTGCGAGTAACGCTGCCGGAGCCGGAGGGCGGGCGCCACCTCGTTCACGGCGGTGATCAGCGAGGCGCCAAACCGGGCGTACTCGCTGTCCTCGAGCCCGCTCGCCAGGGTGAACGTGTGCTCGCGACGCTTGACGCGCCGTTCGATGTTTTCCGAGGCGCGCGCCAGCTCCTCCGCGATGATTTCGTCGTGCTGCGGCGGCACGCCGGGTGGCGGCAGGTTGACCATCGCCGCGAGTCTGTCGATGAGCTGCTTGGACCGTGTCGGGGGCGCCGTGCCTTCGATGTTGGGTACGGGGGAGGCGGCCGCGGGCAGCGCCGCGATCGGCGTCCAGCCGTCCGCGGTCTGCTCGTAGAGCGCGCTGCCGTAGGCGCGCACGAGATCGCCGGGGCGGTTCTCCGCCTGCAGCCCGAACACGCCATTCTCGGTGGCGCCGAGCGCGTAGGCGACGCTCGAGGGCGAGAGCTGATCCCAGCCGCCGAAGCTGTAGTCGGAGGCGAGCTGCAACGTGACGTTGAAGTACACGATCACGCGCGCGCCGCCCGACTCGCCGCCCGGCAGCGGCGCGCTGCCTTCGCGGCGCAGCGCGACCACCTGGAACAGGTCCGGCTTCACGTCGCGATTGAGCCTGGCCTGGAGGTCTTCACGCAGCCGCGCCTCGTCGGCGCCGCGCGCGCAGCC
>DATDHP010000031.1:0-10290 GCA_036521515.1 Vicinamibacterales bacterium | reverse complement strand
ATTGATTGAGCTGGTGCTCCGCGCGCGGATGCGCTGGGACCGGCTCGTCGCGCAACACGAAAGGTAACGAGCGACACGTGCAGGACGCCGGATACCTCGTCGCCGTACTTCTCGCCCTCCTCGTCGGCCTTGCCGCCGGCAAGGCATGGGAGCGCTACAAGCTGCGCGACGGCCGCTGGATCGATCGGCGCCGGCTGCGCGAGACGCCGCACTACATGCTCGGCCTCAATTTCCTGGTCGACAACCAGGTGGACCAGGCGATCGAGGAACTGACGCAGGCCACCAGCGCCGGCACCGACGCGCTCGAGATCCAGATGATCCTTGGCAACCTCTACCGCCAGAAAGGGCAGGTGGGCCGCGCGATCAACGTGCACCAGTCGCTGCTCCCGCGGCCGGACCTCACCACGCTCGAACATGCCTACGTCCTGCTCTGCCTCGGCCTCGATTTCCGCCACGGCGGCTTCGTCGATCGCGCGCTCGAGGCGTTCCTGGAGGTCGTCCGGCTCGACCCGCAGAACCGCTACGCCTTCGTGAACCTGCAGAAGCTGTACGAGGACCAGCACCAGTGGACCGAGGCGCTGCACGTGCGCGAGCAGATCGCGAGAATCGATGCCGGGCGCAAGCCGGAGGACCAGCCCATCCTGGGCTTCCTGCGCAACGAGATCGGCATCGTCGAGGCACGCGCCGGCGACAGCGCGGCCGCGACACGCAGCTACGAACGCGCAATCGAGGTGGACGCCGGGACCGTTCCGGCGTACCTGAATCTTGGCGATCTCCGCGAGCAGCAGGGCAACCTCCCTGCCGCAATCGGCATCTGGGAGAGGCTCGTCGAGATGGCGCCCGACCGCGCGTATCTCGCGTTCGAGCGTCTCGAACGTGCGTACCGGACGTCGGGAGCGCCGCGCCGGTTCGCCGAGCTGTGCCGGCGCATCATCGGCCGCAACCCGCGGGATTGGCGCGTCCGGCTGGCGCTGTCGCGCCACCACCTGGCCGCCGGCGAGCTTCGCGCCGCGTTCGACCTGCTGCTCGAGGCGCTGCCCCATAACCCGCACGGCCTCGCGATTCATCAGGAAGCATGGCAGGTCCTCTCGGCGCTCGGCCTCGACCCGCTCCTGGTCCGTCGTTACATGGACCTCACCCGCGACGCGGTCTTCTACCTCGATCCCCACGTGTGCCGGCGCTGCCGCTACCGCAGTACCGAACTGCTGTGGCAGTGCCCGCAGTGCCATGAGTGGAACACGTTCGTGGAAGAACGGATCGCCCCCGCGAAGGATACCGTGCTGGCGGAGGCGGTCAATGAGCAATGATCCCGGGATCGCAATTCAGATCACCGGCTATGGACCGTCATCGACGACCTGTGTGGATCCCGCGAACGACCCCTCGGGGCGACGTTAAAATCGAACCCCGACGAGGCTCAGTAAAAGTCGTGCGCGTCCACCGATGCGCCGCCGTCGATCCCCTGCACGCGCTCGGCTTTCACCGACAGCACGCCGTCCTGGTTCTGCAGCACGCCTTCGACCAGCAGGAACGGCTGGCGGATGACGGTCATCCGGTCGCGGTCGAAGAGATCGGGGCGAACGATGACGTTCGAAATACCGGTCTCGTCCTCGAGCGTCAGGAACACGAAGCCTTTCGCCGTGCCAGGCCGCTGGCGCGTAATGACCATGCCGGCCACACGGACGCGCCGGCCGTCGCGCGCCTGCGGTAGATCCGACGCGCGCAGCACGCCCCTCAGCGCCAGCTCCTCGCGCCGCAGCGCCATCGGGTGCGGCCCGATGGTCAATCCCATCCCTGCGTAATCCGCATGGAGGCGCTCGTTCGAATCCATCGGGCGCAGTGGACTTGGCGCCGGGATCCGGGATCCGGGATCCGGGATCCCGACGGATTCAGGTCCGTTGTTCGGATATCTGCTGTTCCGCTGTTCGTTGTTCGGGTCCCGGGTCCCGGGTCCCGGATCCCGGTACAGTTCGCCCGAAGGGCGAACCGCCTTTTCCACCTGCCAGAGCGCGCTCCGACGTTCATTCGTGAACGAATTCAGTGCTCCGATGTCGGCCAGCGTCGTCAGCTCGTCGCGGCGCAGTCCCGTGCGGCGCACGACGTCCTCGATCGACGAGAAGCGCCCCACGGGACGCAGCTGCACCGTCCACTCGTTCGAGCAGACATTGCAGTAGTACGTTCGAGTCGGGATCCGGGATCCGGGATCCGGGATCCCGTCTCCAACGACTTCAATCATCGATTCATCGTCTGACCCGCACTTCGCGCACCGCACGGGCGGCGCCAGTGTTTTCGTCCTGTCGAACGCAGCCATCGTCTGCCCCATTTCCTTGCGCAGGCCGTTCACGTACATGAAGCCAATGCGGATCGCGCCGTCGTTCTCGACGCGGCAGAGCCAGTCGGACTGCTGCACGTCGACCGGATGGAATCGCACCCCGCGCCGCTGGGCGTCCTTGACGAGCGAGGCGGGGTGGTAGAACCCCATTGGCTGGTTGTTGAGGAGCGCCGTGTAGAACGCCGCCGGGTAGTGAACCTTGAGATACGCGCTCGCGTACGCGAGCAGCGCAAAGCTGGCGGCGTGGGACTCGGGAAAGCCGTAGAGCGCAAACGACGTGATCGACTGGATGATGCGATCGGCGGTCTCGCCGGTGATGCCGTTCCGCGCCATGCCGCCGCGGAGCTGCACCTCGATCTGCTTCATCCGCTTCTCCGAGCGCTTGAACCCCATCGCGCGGCGGAGCTCTTCCGCCTGCCCGCCCGTGAAGCCCGCCGCCACCATGGCCATGCGCAGCAGCTGCTCCTGGAACAGTGGCACGCCCAGCGTCCTCGCCAGCACCGGCTCGAGGGAGGCATGCAGCGGCACGACAGGCTCCCTGCCCGCCCGGCGATTCAGGTAGGGATGCACCATGTCGCCGACGATCGGCCCGGGACGGATGATCGCCACCTCCACGACCAGGTCGTAGAAGCACCTCGGCTTCAGCCGCGGCAACGTCGCCATCTGCGCGCGCGATTCGACCTGGAAGACGCCAACCGTGTCCGCCTTCTGCAGGAGGTCATACACGTCGGGATCATCCGGAGGGAGGTGAGCAAGATCGAAGCGCGCAGTCGGCAGCCGGCAGTCGGCAGAAGGAAGCTGCCCACTGTCCGCTGCGCCCTGCCCACTGCCCACTGCCGACCGCCGACTATTGACCAGCTCGATGGCATCCTGCAGCACCGCCATCATCCCGAGCCCCAGCAGATCCACCTTGACGATGCCCATGTCGGCGCAATCGTCCTTGTCCCACTGGATGACGACGCGGCCGGGCATGCTGGCGGGCTCGAGCGGCACGACGGCATCGAGCTCGCCCTGGCAGACGACCATGCCGCCCGAGTGCTGCCCGAGGTGCCGCGGCAGGTCCTGGATGCGCAGCCACAGGTCGGCGAACGTCCGCATGCGCGGCATGTCGAGCGACAGCCCGGCGGCGGCGAGATTGCGGCCGAACGTCTCGTTCGGATCCACGAACTCGAAGTTGTTCATCACCTTCGCCAGCGTGTCGATCTGCTGCTCGTCGAGCGACAACGCCTTCCCCACCTCGCGCGCGGCGCTGCGGGTCCGGTAGGTGATGACGTTGGCCGTCATCGCCGCGCCGAGGCGCCCGTATTTCTCGTAGACGTGCTGGATGACGCGCTCGCGGCGGTCGCCGCTCGGCAGGTCGAGATCGATGTCGGGCCACTCGCCACGCTCTTCCGACAGGAACCGCTCGAAGAGCAGCTCCATCGCAATCGGATCGACCGCGGTGATCCCGAGGCTGTAGCAGACGGCGCTGTTGGCCGCCGACCCGCGTCCCTGCACGAGGATGTCCTGCTGGCGGCAGTAGTTGACGATGTCCCAGACGATCAGGAAGTAGCCGGCGAGATCGAGCTTCGCGATCAGATCGAGCTCGCGCGCGATCTGCGCGCGCGCCTTGTCGTGATAGGGACGGTAACGATCGCGCGCGCCGGCTTCGGTGATGTGGCGGAGGAACGACATCTCGGTGTCGCCCGCGGGCACCGGGTACTTCGGGAAGCGGTAGCCGAGATCCGCCATCGTGTACTCGAGACGCTCGGCCAGCGCCGCCGTCCCGGCCAGCGCGTCCGCGCGATCGGCAAAGAGCTGCGCCATCGCCTCCGGCGACTTGAGGTAGCGCTCGGCGTTGCGCGCGAGGAGGCGGCCGGCGGCATCGAGCGTGGCGTGATGGTGCACGCATGTCAGCACGTCGAAGAGCGGCCGGTCCGACGGCTCAGCGAAGCGCACGCCGTTGGCCGCGATGACGCCGACGCGGAACGCCTGCGCCAGTTGCGTCAGCGCCACGTTGTCCTCCTCCTCGTCGCGGAGGAAATGACGCTGCAGCTCGACGCAGACGTTGTCGCGCCCGAACAGGCCGACGAGGCGATCGAGCAAGCCGCCGACGCCGTACTGCCGCGCGTCGAGGAGCGGGCGCCCGGCCATCGCCACGAGCCCGGTAGTGAATCCGTCGAGCTCGTCGATGGTGATCGCGCCCTCACCCTTCGGCGCGCGCATCTTCATGCGCGTGATAAGTCGGCAGAGGTTTTGATATCCCTCTTGCGCGGCAACGAGGACGGGCAGGCGCCATTTCTCATTCGTGATTCGTGATTGGTGATTCGCGATTGATGATGCGATCGTCAGCTCGGCGCCGATGATCGCGCGGAGGCCGGCCTGCGTCGCGGCCTTGTGGAACCGCGGGGCGCCGTACACGCCGTCCACGTCGAGCAGCGCCAGCGCTGGATAGCCAAGCGCGGCGGCGCGCTCGACGAGCGTTTCGGGAAGCGATGCGCCCTGGAGAAAGCTGAATGCCGACGCGGCGTGAAGTTCGATGTACACGGCAGGCAATCGACAGGCGGCAGTACGCGACCACTAATCGACGATTCCTTCGACGAGCCAGTGGTCGGCATCGCGCTCGCGGAAGACGCGATAGGTCGCGCCGTCGTTCAGCGTCACATCCCACTCGTCACGATCCCAGGGAACGCCTGTCACGCCCACGGGCCGCGGTGACGCGGAGACGCGGAGGTCATCATCACTACTGCTCCACCAGCCACCAGACGTCCGCCACGGGCCCCCACACGCTTCGACCCGACCACCGCCCAGCCCAGGGCGATCGGTCGTGACACGCGCCGGCTTGCCTGCGTCCACCCGCACGCGCGCGGGGACCGGAAACCGGAATCTGCGGAGCGCAATCGCGGGATTCGCGACGACTTCCGCTTCCACAGGCCACGGAGGGTGAAGAACGTTCGAATCACGTGGCGCGAACGGCTTCATCCCAAAAGCGCCCGGCTGCCACGAGTCCACCGCAACCGGCGAGCCGCAGCGCCCTTCGCCCATGAGCGCGGCGAGGCGCGCGAGGAGTGTCGACACCTGCTCCGGCGACGGCAACGGGCGCGTCAGCAGCGAGAACTGGATGACGCGACCGGGGGTGGGGTCGACGGCCACGACCACGCGATCGATGGCGGCTGAGGGCGGGTGCGACTCGAGGTCGAGCAGTGCCAGCGTGCGAAGCGTGCGCGCGTCGCGGATCGGCGTCGGGAGCTGCAGCGATCGCTCGTGGACGGTGGGCGTGACGCCGTCGGTCTTGACGAGATGCAACCGCACGTGCAGCACGGCCGCCCCGCGGTCCCGCCGCTCGAGATGCTCCGAGAGCGGTTCCATCAACCGGCCGAGCACGAACGAGAGCGGCTCGAGCCCGTCGATCGGCCACTCGAGATCGAACGTCTGCTCGAACCGCTCCTCCGGCACGGCGGGCAGCAGCGGGCGGGGATCCTCACCACTCGCGAGCCGCTGCCACACGACTCCTTCCTGCCCCAGGCGCGCGGCCACCTCGTCCGGCGGTAATGCCGCAAACTCACCCAGCGTCCGCAATCCCCACTGTCGCAACGTTGTCAGGAGCCCGTCGGGAGTTGGAAATTGGGAGTTGGGAGCTGACGACGCCGCCGCGAGCAACGCGAGCGGCAAGGGTGACAGCGCGGCCGCTTCCTCGCCTGGATCCACCACCGTGATGCCGGCGTAGTGGTGGACGAGCACACGCGCGGCCGTGCGGGTACCGGCGATGGCCACGCGCACGCGCAGCTCCCGATCTGCGGCGGTGCGCCGCAGTTCGGCGGCAATGGTGTGCGCATTGCCGAACAACCGTGCGAGGCCAGCCAGATCGAGTACGATCTCGCGCGGTCCGCACACCTCGAGACGCGGCGAGAACTCGCGCGCGACCTCCAACAGCACGTCCGGCGGCGTGTCTTCAGCTGCGTAAAGAGCGCCAACCATAACGCCTTCGGAGGCTCAAGGCACAAGGCTCAACGCCCAAGGCCCAATGGTTGAGTCTTGTGCCTTGAGCCTTGAGCTTTGTGCCTTGATCACAACCTCTCCCTGCACGCGCCGTCGCGGCGACACCACGCGGGTCGTCAGGTCCAGCCCCGCAAGGCGACGGCTGCGATCGGAGCTCCCCGCCCACTGCGGCGCGGCGCCGAGCGTCAGCGTGACGCCGCCGGCACTGCGCGCCAGCGGTTCAGGCACAACCAGCACGCATGCGGTGTCGCTCCCCTCGACGGTTCGCTGCACGCGCAACCACGTGATGAACGGGATGACCTTCAGCGCCACCAGCGGGACATCAGCGAGATCGATCGCGACCACGCCAAAGCCGCCCGCTTGCAGCACGAGGTTCAACGCCTTCAGCGCGCGGTCGACAGTTCGCTCGAGCAACGAAGCAGGCCCATGGCCCCCCTGAGGCCTGAGGCCTGAGCCCTGAGGCCTGGTTATGGCCTGGCCGCGGATCCACAGCAGCCGATCGAGATCGACGCCGGCAGCACACGCCGACGCCACATCGAAGCGGTCGAACGTGTCCACGAGCGCGGCGATCTCGCCGCGGCGCGCGGCCGCGGCGATGAGCTGCAGCAGAAGCGTCATCCGTCCCGATGAGCGCGGCCCCGCGATTTCCGAAAGCTGGCCTCGTGGCACACCGCCGCGCAGGCAGGCATCGAGCGCAGCCACGCCGGTGGACACGAGTGCTGAGGGATCGGTGCGCTCCAGCGACGGCAGCGCCGTGGTGAGGGTGCGGTCGAGCTTGCGGGCGCGGAGGGCCGCTTCGAGAATGGCAACGGCGGGTCGCGGCATGTATTCGCTCTTTCTTCGCTAGACTATACGCTGACAACAGCGGGCGATCAAGAGACGAATATCACTGAATCATTGAGTATTTTGTCGTTCCAGCTTCTCAGGTCTCACTTCTCGGTTCGCGTTCAGGTTCACAGTTCAGTTCACGGTTCCGCATTCTTGGTTCGTGTTCCAGGTTCGAAGTTCAGTTCTCCGTTCTGTGTTCAGGTTCGGGTTCGGGGTTCGGCTGAAGCCGGCCCTCACGACGGTCCATGGAATTCAGTCGTACGCAGGGGCCCCGAACGCCGAACCGAGAACGCCGAACCGAACGCCGAACCCTGAACACGAACTGAGAAGTGAGAACAGAGAAGCGTGAACGACTGTCTACGTACAATGTTTTTTGTTCTCGTGAACGTTCAGACGCCGACCGCACCACCTTCCACGCCGCTTCGGCGGCTCGCCGCTGCCCTGATCTACCGCGATTTCCGGGTCCTCTGGCTTGGCGCGTTCGCGTCGAGCATCGGCACCTGGATGCAGAAGGTCGCGCAGAACTGGCTCGTCCTCACGCTGGCCGGAGCCTCGTCTGCGTTCTATCTCGGCCTCGATGCATTTCTGGGCGAAGCGCCCATCCTGCTCTTCACGCTCATTGGCGGCGTCGTGGCCGATCGCCGCGATCGACGGCAGTTGCTCATCATGTCGCAGTGCATCCAGATGAGCGCGGCGTTCACGCTCGCCGCGCTCGTGTACTGGGACGTCGTGCAGATCTGGCACGTGTTGACGCTGTCGGTCGTTACCGGCATGGCGCAGGCCTTCGGCGGCCCCGCCTACCAGTCGCTCATTCCCTCGCTCGTCGACACGCAGCACCTGCCGAACGCCATCGCCCTCAATTCGATCCAGTTCAACCTCGCGCGCGTGATCGGACCGCTCCTCGCCGGCGCGGCGCTCGCGGCGTTCGGCATGGTCGCCTGTTTCGGCCTCAACGGCCTGTCGTTTCTCGCCGTCATCGCCGCGATCCTGTCGCTGCACGTCCGCCACATGCCCGTGCCCACGACGACCAGGATGCACCAGGAGATGAAGAGCGGGTTCGACTACGTGCGCCGCCAGCCTGGCCTGGTCGGCCTCATCATCCTGGCGTGTGCCACGACGTTCCTGGGCACCCCGGTCCTCACGTTCCTCCCGGTCTTCGCGCAGGATGTCTTCCGCGGCGGCGTCAGCCAGTATACGCAGCTCATGGCGTTTGCCGGCGCCGGCGCCGTCACCGGCGCGCTGGTGGTGGCGTGGCTCGGACGCTTCAGGCACATGGGCCTGACCGTGCTCGTCCTTCAGGTGGCGCTCGGCACGCTGGTCGGGCTCTTTGCCCTGACGCGCGTGCCGTGGGTGAACGAAGTCTTCCTGTTTGCGTCGGGCGCATGTATGGTGATGGTCTTCGCGATGCTCTCCTCGCTGGTGCAGCTGATTGCCCCGAACGAGATGCGCGGTCGCGTGATGAGCATTTACATGGTGGCGTTCCGCGGTGGCATGCCGCTCGGGAGCCTCGTGGCGGGCTGGATCGCCAGCCTCACTTCGGCCCCGACGGCGCTCGCCGTGAACGGCGTCCTGTTGAGCTTGGTCGCGGCATGGTTCCTGCTCAAGAGTCACGGCGTACGGGAGTTGTGACCCTCGACATGTTCGAGGTCACCCTGAGCCCCGTCGAAGGGTAACGAGCGATGACGTGCCGATCCGCGGCCGTAGCGCTGGGCATCGCGGCGGCGGTGTTCACCACCGCCGCGTCGGCCCAGGAACCTGCCGATCTGAAAGTCGAGCCAGCGCAGACGCCCGAACTGACAGTCGAGCCTGCGCCGACGCCCGAACTGACAGTCGAGTCTGTCCAGACGCCCGAGCGCGACAACGACACCGCGGCCGTCGGCATGGTCGACAAGGCGCGGCGTTGGGCGGAAGACAAACGGATTGCCGAACGACTGGCGCCGCGCGAAGGGGTGTACGCGCGCTTCGGCGGGATGGTCACCGGCAGCGGCTTCGCGCTTGGCGCCGGCTACCGCAAGTACCTGCTCGGGGAACGGATCTTCACTGACGTCTCTGCCGCGCTGTCGACAAAGTTTTACAAGGCGGTGGATGCCAAGGCCCGGTGGGCGCAGTTCTGGGACGACCGCATTGAGATCTGGTCGGACTTCCGTTACCGCGATTATCCCGAGGAAGACTATTTCGGCCCCGGCGTGGACTCGAGCCGGGTGAACCGCATCAACTACGCCATCGAAAGCACCGACATCGTGGGCCGTGCCCTGCTGAAAGTGACGCCGTGGCTCACCGTCGGCAACGACCTCGGCTTCTTCAACCCGACGATCGGGCCAGGTCAGGACGACAATCTCCCCTCGATCGAGGATATTTTCGGGGATGGCCAGGCGCCGGCCCTCGGCGAGCTGAAACAGCCGAACTTCTTCCACAACACGCTGTTTGCGGAGGTGGACTACCGCGACCACCGCGGCCACACCACGCGCGGCGGCTTCTATCGGGCGGCGTTCGGGACGTGGGAGGACATCACGCTCGAGTCGTACGACCACCATCGCTTCGATGCGGAGGCGGCGCAGTTCTTTCCGGTTGCGCCCAGGCAAGCCATCGGCGTGCGTGTCGGCCTGAGCTACGTCAACAACGAGACGGGCGACCGCGTGCCCTTCTACTTCCTCCCCTACATCGGCGGCTCCGACACGCTGCGCGGCTTTCACGAGTTCCGCTTCCGCGATGAGAACGTCCTGTTCGTGAATGCCGAGTACCGGATTCGCGTCCACAGGTTCGTCCACGTGGCGCCGTTCGTCGACGCCGGAGAAGTGCGGGCCGACTGGGAGGATATCGGCCCCAGCGGCCTGAAGACGTCCTACGGCATCGGCGTCCGCGCTGGCACCGAGAACCGGGTGTTCGTGCGCCTCGACGTCGGCACCGGCGGCGGCGAGGGCACGCGCGTGTTCTTCAAGTTCGGGCCCTCTTTCTGAATCACGTCGTTCACGCTTCTCCCTTCTCGCTTCTCGGTTCGTGTTCTAGGTTCGGAGTTCAGTTCACGGTTCGTGGTTCGAGGTTCGAGGTTCGAGGTTCGAAGTTCGAAGTTCGAAGTTCGAAGTTCGAGCCGGCTGAAGCCGTCCCCACGATCGCGGTGGACGTACGTGAGGGCCGGCTTCAGCCGGCCCTTACCG
>DATDHP010000030.1:0-2414 GCA_036521515.1 Vicinamibacterales bacterium | reverse complement strand
GAGGCGGGCGCTCCCGGGCTGGCCGCCTGCGAGAACCCGTCGCGCAGGGTGCCGAGCAGCTTGTGAATCTCGTCGGCGGCGTCGGCGTCCCCGCGCGTGACGTCGAGCAGCCTGGTGGACATGTAGGAGTACAGGCGGTCGAGCTCGCGCGCGATCTCTCCTCCGTCCTTGACGTTGAGCGACAGCTGCAGCTCGGACACGATGTCGAGCGCGCGCCGCGTCGCCTCGGTCCGCGCCGGCACGTCCTTGCGGACGATGGCCTCGCGCGCTTCCCCGACGAACCTGATGGCGCCGTCGTAGAGCATGACCACCAGCTCCATCGGCGAGCGCGATTCTGCTTCCATGCGGCGATACGCGTCGGCGCCGCGAGTACCCCTGACCACCGTCACCCCCTGAAACCGACCTAGAACAGCCTGAAGCCGCCGCCGACCGACGAAAGTGAGGCGCTCTGGGCCTTCAGCCGCGTCATCGCCAGGTCGGCCGCTATATATTCGCGCTGCAGTGACGCCTTGCGCAGCGCCAGTGCCGATTCCATCGTGTCGAGTCGCTTGCCGATGCCGGTGACCTGCTCGTCGATCCGCTGGCGCGTCAAGGCCACGAGGCCGCCGGCCTCCGTGTAGTCCTCCACGAGCGTGGCGAACGCGCCGAAGGCGCCGCCGTCGCCGGTCGCGCCCGATACCAGTGTCTGGACGGCGGCGGGCGAGGCGGAGATCGCGGAGTTGAACACGTCCGAGTCGAGAATCATCTTGCCCGACATGTCGAAGCCGACCCCGATTTCGGCGAGGCGGGTCAACGTGCCGCCCGAGTACTCATCCATGCTGGCCGAGCGCAGGGCGTCGCGCAGCCCCCTGAGGAGCGGGTCGCGGCCGATGCTCGCCTTGCCGGCAATCGCGGCGGTCGCCTGGTCCTTTGCGAACGTCTGGAGATCGTTGTACGCGCTGATGAATTTGTTGATGAGCGCCTTGGCCTTGTCGTTGTCGCGGTCGACCTTGACCGTCACCGTGGTGGCCGGGTCTTTCCTCGTCAGCGAGAGCGTGACGCCGGCGATCACGTCCGACACGGTGTTGCTGGCGCTCGTCACGTCGAGGCCGTTGACGGTGAACTCTGCGTCGATCGCATCCTGCGTGTTGACGGCTTCGAAGGCGACTCCGGTTCCGCCGGTCATGGCGCTGGTGACCGTGAAGTCGCTGGTCGTCCCGGTTTCGCGCCCGCTCAGCACCAGCTTGTACACGCCGGGCGAAGTCTGGACCACGCTGGCCGCTGCGGGAGAATCGGTGGCGGCGTTGATCTGGTCAGCGAGCTGCTGCAATGAGGTCGATGCGGAAACCGTGATGACGGTCGCCGCCCCGCCGCCCGAGGGGGTCAGCGTCAGAGTGCCGCCGGTGGCCACTTCGGTCGTGAGCGCGCCCCACGTCGTGGTCGACGCCGTCACCTGCGCCTTGGCCAGTTCCGTGACGACGATGTCGTAGGTGCCGGTGACCGTGCCACTGGTGGTCGAAACTCCGACACCGACGTCGGTGCTGGTGGCGGTCAGGAAAGCGAGGGAGTCGTCGGCCTTCAGGTTCTCGATCGCCGTCTCGAGCGACCCCAGTTTGCCGGCCAGGGTGCCGAACGCGGTGTTCTGCGTTTCGAGCGTGTTCTTATGCGTTTCGAGGCGGTTCAGCGGCGTCCGTTCCTGCGCCATGACGGCGTTCAGGATCATGTTGAAGTCGATCGAGTTGAACCCGCTGAAGGTAATAGGCGATCCCAAAGTCGGCTCCTGGAAATGGCCGTGCGACACACGGCCCCGACCCCGTTAAGCGAGAACCGGGCCACCGCCGAGGCGGGCCGTTGGCAGGTCGGGCCGGCCCTCCGGGCCGGAAAGGCGGGTGGGGCCGGGTCGGGCGCGTAGGGCGGGTGGGGAGCTAGCTACGTGCACCCCTACTCGCCTCTCCGCCTACCCCCGTACTGCGCCCTACCCGCCTTACTTGCCTTACCTGCCTTGCCCGCCGCTACGTGCTACCGAAGCAGCGCGAGGACCGAGGAGCTCGTCGCGTTCGCCTGCGCCAACGCGGCGATACCGCTCTGGCTCAGGATGTTGAACCGCGTCATGTTCGCCGACTCCTCCGCGATGTTCGCATCGCGGATGCGGCTTTCGGCCGCCTGGGTGTTGACAACCTGCGACTGCGCCAGGCTGATGGCGAAGCTCAAACGGTTCTGCAACGTGCCGACCGTGTTCTGCGCGTTGCCGAGCCTGCCGATCGCACCTTCGACCGCCGACAGAACGGCCTGCGCGCCCGCCGCGGTGGTGAACGACGTCTCCGTGACGCTGAGCAGGGCGGTCGTGACGCCCGTGATCGAGCCGCTCACGCCTCCGTTGGACGCCGTCGCCTCGCTCGACACGAACACCGAGAAGGACGCCGTCGTGGCGACAC
>DATDHP010000029.1:0-1674 GCA_036521515.1 Vicinamibacterales bacterium | reverse complement strand
AATGCACAATGCACAATGCACAATGCACAATGCACAATGCTCAACGCGAAACGCCCAATGCGCAATGCCACATCTGACAATGATGCGTGTTCTTGCGAGTGGCGGCATTGAGCTTTGGCCATTGGGCATTGGGCATTTCTGGGTGACGTGATGCGCGCGCTGCTGCTGATCAGTGCAGCCTTATTCGCGTTACCGGCGGTCGAGATCCATGCGCAGGAACCGCAGACGCGCGCCGAGGCGCTGGCACGTGAGCGCGAGGAGAAGTCGAAGCAGCTCGAGCCTCCACAGGCCGGCCGCCTGGAGCGGGCGCTGCTCACCCTCGAAAACAGACGCTTCTTCGAGCGCATCCTGAACCCCGCCGAAGGCTTCTACCCGAAGATCGGCAACATCACGCCGGGCAGCGGTTTCGCGGGGGGCCCCGGGTACCGTTCCCCCCGCATCCTGGGCGGGGAGGCGCAGTTCAGCACGTTCGGCCAGGTGAGCATCCAAAAGTACTGGATGCTCGATGCGCGATTGACGATGCCTGATCTCGCGGGTGGTCGCCTCTTCGCGGACGTGCACGGGCGCCGGTACGACTACCCGGAAGAGGACTTCTTCGGTCTCGGCCCGCGCTCGCTCCGCGAAGCCCACACCACCTACGCCCTGCGGAGTACCGACGTTGGCGGCACGGCGGGCGTGCGTGTTGCCCCATGGCTCTCCTTCGGGTCGGGACTGGAGCTCATGACTCCGCGTGTGGCGGGCCTGCCAGACCAGCCGAACTTCGTTCGGTCGGAGGTCTCGGCAGAGGTCAACACACGCGAGCCGCGCGGCAACCCGCGCCAGGGCGCGCGCTATGCCCTCGCCTTTCAGCACTTCGAGGCGCTCGAGGATGCGCCTCGTGACTTCCAACGTCTCGAAGCCGACGTGCAGCAGTACATCTCGATCTACAAGAATCGCCGCGTGCTCGCGCTGCACGCGTTCGCGTCGGTCTCGGACCCCACCGACGAGCGCGACGTGCCGTTCTATTACCAGAAAACGCTCGGCGGCCCCGACGACCTGAGGGGCTTCCGCCAGTTCCGCTTCCGCGACCGCCACATGATCCTGCTCCAGGCCGAGTACCGGTGGGAGATCTTCACGGCCATGGACGGCGCCATCTTCTACGACGCCGGCAAGGTGGCGTCGCGCATCGAGGACCTGAACTTTGCCGATCTCGAGTCCGATTACGGGATCGGCTTCCGTTTCGGCACGTCCAATGGCGTGTTCCTCCGCGTCGAGGGCGCGTTCGGCAGCAGCGGCGGCGCGCACTTCATCCTCAGGTACGGCCATGTGTTCTGATAGCCGGCAGCCGGCAGCGGGCAGCCGGCAGGCAGTCGCAGGGGCCGGCTTCAGCCGGCCCAACGTGGCAACAGCGGCGCTTCCGCTGCTTCTCCTGCTGGTCTTCGCAGTAGCGAACCGCGCACAGGCGCCGCGCTTCTTTCCCGACGATCCGATCCAGGTGGACGACGACATGTCGCTCGATGCGAGTAAAGCGACGGCCATCGAGGGGAGCAACGGCTACGACTTTACGGAGCACACCTTTCTCAACGTCGGCGACCGCCGCGACGTTCGCGCGATGAACGTCAACACGATGGACGAGGTGCCCGACTCGAGCTGGTTCACCAACCGGATCGGCCGGCGCGAGATGACGCTCGCGGA
>DATDHP010000028.1:0-3272 GCA_036521515.1 Vicinamibacterales bacterium | reverse complement strand
TCCTCGGCGACAAGGACCGGCGGCTGCTCACTGAGTATCAGAGCGTGAGCCGCGAGTGGATTGCTGGCGCGAAGCAGACCATGTCGCTCGCGGATGAAGGCCGTGGCGGGGAAGCGCTGGCTCTTTTCACCGGCAGGATCGCGGAGCTCGGCCCGCATCTCAGCAGGGTGTCGAATGAATGGATCGCGCATGACCAGGAGGCGGCGACTGCCGCCGGGAGGGAATCCATCGCGGTCATCGAGCGGTTTCAGCGGCGCATGCTCGTTGCCAACCTGACGGCCCTGCTCCTGGCCAGCCTGCTGGGCGTTCTGACCTTCCGTCGTATCGTCACGCCAATTCAGGCGCTCGAAGCGTCGGTCAAGACAATCGCCGCCGGCGATTACCAGGAGGCAGTGCCCTTCGTCCGTGCGACGGACGAAACCGGAGGGCTGGCGCGCTCGATTGACGTCCTCAAACAAGGCGCCGCCGCCATGGACGAACAACGCTGGGTCAAGGCCAGCGTGTCGAAACTGACGGGCGAGCTGCAAGGCGCGGCCTCGCTGGAGGAGTTCGGCCGGCGGCTTCTTTCGGGCCTCGTGCCGATGCTGGGCGGCGGCGTCGCGGGCTTCTACGTCGCCGACGAAACACGCGGGCATCTGCAGCGCGTGGCCGCGTACGGCCTTGCGGACAGCTCTGAATCGGCCGGCTCGATCCGATTCGGTCAGGGTCTGGTTGGCCAGTGCGCGCAAGAGCAACGGATCATCGCGCTCACGAACCTGCCTCCGGATTACCTCCGCATCACATCGGGTCTCGGCCAGGCAGGGCCGGTACAGGCAATGGCGCTCCCTGCGGCGTCCAAGGACGCGGTGCTTGGCGTTCTCGAAGTTGCCTCGTTCCGCGCGTTCAACACACGTGAAAGATCCCTGCTCGACGAATTGCAGCCGGTCGTGGCCATGAGCCTGGACATTCTGCAGCGCAACCTTCACACGCAGGAGTTGCTCGGGCAGACGCAGGCGCAGGCGTGCCAGCTCGAGGAACAAGCGAAGGAGCTCGTCGGCGCCAAGCACAAGGCCGAGGAAGCCACCGAGATGAAATCCATGTTCCTGGCGAACATGAGCCACGAAATCCGGACGCCGATGAACGCGATCATCGGCCTCGCGCATCTCGCCCTCAAAACCGGGCTCTCGCCCAAGCAGCGCGATTACGTCGGCAAGATTCACAATGCCGGCACGTCGCTGCTGGCCGTCATCAACGACATTCTCGACTTTTCCAAGATCGAGGCAGGCCGGCTCGACATCGAGGCAACCGATTTCGGGCTCGATGACGTCATCAGCTCCGTCACGACGCTGACCGCGCAGAAGGCGCACGAGAAGGGACTCGAGCTCCTGGTGCACGTCGCGCCAGGGCTGCCGGAGCACCTGCTCGGCGATCCGGTCCGCCTCGGCCAGATTCTGACGAACTGCGTCAACAACGCCGTGAAGTTCACCGAACGCGGCGAAATCCGGGTCACGATCGAACAGCTCGAACGCACGGGCGGGAAGGTGCAGCTCAAGTGTTCCGTGAGCGACACCGGGATCGGCATGACGCCCGAGCAATCGGCGAAACTGTTCCAGCCGTTTACACAGGCCGACATGTCGACGACACGCAAGCACGGCGGAACAGGCCTGGGCCTCACCATCTGCCGCCGGCTGGTCGAGCTGATGGGCGGTCGCATCTGGCTCGAAAGCACGCCAGGCGTCGGCACGACCTTCCACTTCACCGTCTGGCTGGGCGTCGGCGCCGCGAAGGGGCCGAGGACGATCGTTCCCCAGAGGCTCGCTCAGCTCCGCGTGCTCGTCGTGGATGACAATGCGACCGCCCGCGAGATTCTGCAGGAGCCGCTGAGCGCCCTCGCCAGCCGGGTCGATGCCGTTGCGTCCGGAAAGGAGGCCATCGCCGCGGTTCAGGCCCACGATGCCACCGAGCCCTACGACATCGTCTTCATGGATTGGCGCATGCCGGGCATGGACGGTCTGCAGGCCAGCCGCCACATCAAAAGCGACGAGACCTTGAGCCATCAGCCGGCCATTGTGCTCGTCACGGCGTTCGGGCGCGAGGAAGTCCGCGAGGAAGCCGAGCGACTGCAGCTCGACGGCTTTCTCCTCAAGCCGGTCACGAAGTCCATGATCGTCGACACACTCGTGAACGTCTTCGCCCACGGCGAGGAAGAGACCGGCGAGGCCGCGCAGGATGGACATTCGACGCGGCTCCGCGGCGCGCGGATCCTGCTCACCGAGGACAACGAGATCAACCAGCAGATCGCCAGCGAGCTCCTCGAGGGCGCTGGAGCCGCCGTCACGATCGCCAACAATGGGCGCGAGGCGGTCGAGATGCTGTCGAGCGGCCCGCAACCGCCGCCGTTCGACGCCGTGTTGATGGACCTCCAGATGCCGGAGATGGATGGCTACCAGGCCACCGCCAAGCTCCGTTCCGACGCGCGTCTTGCCACACTCCCGATCATCGCCATGACGGCGCATGCCACGATCGAGGAGCGCCAGCGCTGCCTCGCCGCCGGCATGAACGACCACATCGGCAAGCCGATTGATCCGGTCAATCTGATCGAGATCGTGGCGCGATTCTACGAGCCTGCTGACGTCGCGCCTGCCGATCCGGGCACAGGCCCTCTGCCGGACCACCGTCCAGCGGAGGACGGTCCTCACGGCCTGCCGTCGATTGCCGGCCTGGACACGACGGATGGGCTGTCGCGCGTCGGCGGCAACCGGAAGCTCTATCTGAAGCTGCTTGGCCAGTTCATCGAGCAGCAGGGCCCGGCGGCCGAAGAGATCTCCGAGGCATTGGCCAAACGGGACAGCGCACTGGCCGAGCGGCTCGCGCACAGTCTCAAGGGTGTGTCGGGCAACGTCGGCGCCACCGGAGTGCAATCCACTGCCGGCGCGCTGGAGAGGTTGATTCACGACTGCGCCGACGCGAAGAGCGTGGAGGCGGCCATACAGCAGGTCGTGGCCCGGCTGGCGCCGCTCGTCACGGAACTGCGAGCCGCGCTCGACCTCACCGCCGCCGGCGCGCCGGAGCCATCCACGACGACGCGGCTGCCGACCCCTGCACAGTCCCGCGAAGCGGCGGTACAAATGACAGCACTGCTCGCGGAGCTCGATCCCGGCGCTGCCGATTTTCTCGAGACGAATCACGCGACGCTGCGTCCGCTCTTCGGTGAAGGGACGTGGCTGGAGTTTGAAGCGCTCGTCCGGAGTTACGCGTTTGAAGACGCGCAGGCGCAGTTGTCGCAGGCCCTC
>DATDHP010000027.1:0-4157 GCA_036521515.1 Vicinamibacterales bacterium | reverse complement strand
CCTAAGTCCCGGAGCGCGGCGCCCGGATGGCAAGGCGCGACGACCGAGCATATTCGGCATATGTAAGGGAGGAGCAACGCAGCCAGCCGGGATGCCCCGCCCGGGAATTAGGTGACGAACTACGTTTCCAGGGGACTAGCCCCTACTCGCTGGCGATCAGGCCCTCCGCCTCAATGAGTCTCTTCTGGGGCCTCGCCGCCGCCTCGCGCTCGCGTGCCGTCTCGCAGCGCTGGCAGCAGAGCGCGAAGGGCATGGCCCGCAGGCGCGCTGTCGCGATCACGGCGCGGCACTGGATGCACCGCCCGTAACGCCCGTCTTCCAGCCGTTCGAGCGCCGCATCGATGCGACGCAGCGTTGCGGCCGTAATCTCCATGAGTCTCACGTCGAGATCGCAGGGGTCGCCGTCATCCGGCTCCGTCGCGAACGCCCCGACGGAGCCGTTCTCACGAATCCGCGCAATGCGGAGCTGGAGGTCCTCTCTGAGCTGCCGGCGGCGCGATGCGAGCAGGGTGCGAAGCTCCTCGCGATCGGTGCCGTGCCGTTGATCGTCAGTCGCCGTCAACATCCCGCGATCTCCTCTCGAGACTATGGGTTGCGGGTGTCGGCCGCTATGCCGAAGCGGCTGGCGGTCAACGCCGTCCTCCGCCGGCGCGCGCCCCGCCCCCGCCGCCCGTCCTGTAGCTGCCCGTGCGCGCACCCGCCGAGCCGCTGCGCGCCGTTGCGGCATCGCGGCTTCGCTGCGCGCCGTCGCTGCGCGCGGCTGAATCACGATTCAACTGGCCCACCGTCGCTGCGTCGGTGCCGGCGCGATTCTGCGCGGGAGCGGCCTGGTCCCGCTGCTGCGGCGTCGGCTGCTGGACGCCGGTCCATCCGCCGTTGTCGTACTTCTCCCAGGAGCCGCCCTGGTTGCGGTAGACGTTGCCGTCCCTGCCGGCGTACACGTCGCCTCCCCCGGTCTCGCCGACGAACCCGCTCCCTTGCGGGCCGCGGCGGCTGACCGCCGCCCCGCCCTCGGCGGTCCGCGTGGCGCGCGTCGTCGTGCCGGTGACGTTGTTGGTGACACGCGACGTCGTGGCCCACTGATCGCCCCTGCGGACGCCGGTCGAGCCCCAGCTGCCGTACACGCCCGACCCCTGACGCGTGGCCGCGTACGTGCCGGTGCGCGGGTTGTAGGCTTCGGCCGCGCCGCGTGCGCCGTACGGCCCATAGGCTGCCGCGCCACGCGCGTAGGTGCCAGTCCGGGGGTTGTACCGCGCGCCGATGCCGGCGCCCCCATATGGTCCGTAGACCGCCGCGCCGCGGCCGTAGGTTCCGGTCCACGGGTTGTACCAGGCGCTGTAGCCGTAGGTCGGGTAATAAGGGAAATAGGCTGGATAGAAGCCGCCGTACCAGACGTACGGCGGGTAATAGAATCCGGTGCCCCACACGGCGCAGCCCCACGCGACCATGACACCGGTGTAGGCGGCCGCCGTGGCGAACACCACCCACTCGTCGTCATCGTCTTCCACCGTGACGTAGGTCACGTTGTGCGCGGGTGAGCTGACGGGTATCTCGTAGATCTGCTGCGGCACGGACCCGGTCACCTCCCAGGGCCCGGTCGGCGTCCTGGCCATGAACCAGACCCCTTGGAAGCACAAGTAATACAGGTCGCCGACCTTGATGATGTCCTTGTCCGTGTTCGTGGCACGGGCGACCGAGGTCTGCGCGATCGGCTGGAACTCCGGTTCACCCTGATAGGCGACCTCCGGGGCTTTCACCATTTTCTTGCTCACGCGCGCCGTCTGCGGCACCTGCGCAAGGAGCACGGCTTCGGCCGCCTGCACCGTGCCCGGCACCGACGCCAGCACGCGGGAACGCTCGTGCTCCAGCGGAATCTTCGCGAAGTCGGCCGGCAAGGACAGGGAGGCGAAGGTCCATGGGCCGTCGAAACCTGGAGCCGAGAACCAGCGGCCGGCGACGAGGTAGTAGACAGTCCCGCCCGGCCCGAGCCGGAACACATCGGAGTCCGTATTGCGAACCCACTGCAGCTTCGTCCCCGGTACCGGCTCGTACTGCGGCTCGCCACGCAGGAGAATCAATTCCGCGGGCACCGTGCTCACGAACACCCTCGGCAGCGCGGAAGCGGCCGGCGTGCGTCCGGGCACCGCCGCCCGCACGTCCTGCCAGTTGTCGTCGGCCGGCAGGCGGCTGAAGCTGGCCGGCAACGGGCCTGCCGCTGCCCACGGACCGGGCAGGCTGGTCGCTTTCAGCCACACGTCGCCGTGGCGCAGGTAGTAGGTCTTCGACGGTGGATGCTCGAACAGATCCCAGTTGGTGTTGACCGCAAACCGCAGGTCGTTGCCCTGGATGGGACTCCAGATCGCGTCGCCGTCGACGTTGACCATCACCGCCGTTCGCGTGCTGAAGAACACGACCGGCGGATCGGCCTTGATGCCGTCAACGTTGGTCGGACGGATCAGGCTCGCGTCCTGATAGGCGAGCACGCGATCGAGGGCGAGGACGCGCTCGCGGATCGGTATGCTCGCCTTGATGGCGGCGACGATGGCGCTCGCCTCTTCGCGCGATGCGTTTGGAAAATTCGACTGTGTGATCCTGAAGCTGGAGAAGTCGACGAGCCGCTGCGCGACCGACACGCGCGTGTCGGCCTCGGCGATGATGGTGCCGAGCTGCCCCGTGTCGCCCCCTTTCGGCGTGTGCGACACCGCCGCGTGGAGCGTGAGCAGCTTCTGGTTCTGCCAGCCGGCGACCTGCGGTTCATAGAGGACGACCACTCCACCGTCTGGAGCGGTGTAGCGGCGCGGCCAGTCTCCATCCGGTGCGGATGGCGCCGGTCCAGTCGCGACCTGCATCCACGCCGACAGCCCGCCGCCCGGCGCGCTGAGCAATGAAAATACGGCCAGCACCGCGACCGCTGCCCTGCCGTTCGAGCCGCGTCTGCGCATAGGTCACTCCTCGTCCAGGCTGCAGCGTTGCGTATCCGCAGCGGGAGGGCTATGCAGAAGTGGCATCGGCCAGGCGCTCGCGCGTGACGACGACGTGGCCACGAAGACCGCGGATCGTGACACGCGACCCTGCAATCACGTCCGAAAGTGCATAGAGCGCGGGAGCGCGGCCTCGTTACGCTGGCGTCAGGCTCGCGTGAACGAGACCCGCATGGGTTGTCGCAGCGCGTGAAAGGAGCAGGACATGAAGAAGTTGATGTTCGGAGCGTTCCTCGTGACACTCGTGGCGGCCGCGCCGGCGAGCGCGCAGGGCGATGGCCCTGTGCACTTCAACATCGGCGGCGGGTTCACAGTGCCTGTGTTCGATGACGCATCGAGGGCCCCGGACGATGAGGACCCGTTTGGCACCGGCGGCGGGTTCAATATCGGCCTGACCTTCGAACCGACGCCGGTCTTCGGCATCCAGGTCGAATACGCGTTCAACCGCCTGGCCGGGAAGGATAGGGAGATCCCGCTGACGACGCCGGTCGGGGCTCTCACCAACGGGCTCATCGAATCGCATCACAACATGCAGTACATCGACTTCAACGGGGTCTTCAAAATGGCGGGCGACGCGCTGGTCAAGCCGTATGGAATCGGGGGATTCGGCATGTACTACCGGAGCGTCAGTCTAACCTCACCGGACATCGGGTTCACCACGTGGTGCGACCCGTACTGGTATGTCTGCTATCCGACGGCAGTCGAAGTCGACCGCATCCTCGGCGATCGCTCGACGTGGGATCCTGGTATCAACTTCGGCGGCGGCGTGACCTTCGCGCTCGGCGACGAGGCCGCGTTCTACGTCGAGACGCGGTGGCACTACATGTGGGGACCCGAGGTCACCGACTTCCAGGGACAAACCCGGAAGGTCAACGGGCAGTATTGGCCGGTCACGTTCGGCTTCCGCTTCTAGCGACGGAGGCTGTCCGCCTGTCCGCTCGTGGTTCGGCGCGTGGCTTCGTTCACACCTCTTGGTGCCGGAGGCCGCCGGTCTCCGGCACCCGCCGATTCGGCCTCCGACGCGATTGCCCCATGGTCTTATTGCGCTCATCTGCCCTATCGTGTCATATCTCTCTGGCGTCAGCACCGCGCCGTCATTTGCGTGCTGGCATCATTGCTGTGTGACGATAACTGGTTCCGACCAGGCCCCGCGCCCACGCCCTGTCACAAATGTCC
>DATDHP010000026.1:0-2747 GCA_036521515.1 Vicinamibacterales bacterium | reverse complement strand
AAGTACTCCTGGAGCAGCCGATAGCCCTGGAACGAGCGCAGCGTCACCGGCAGCAGCGCCTCGTCGTCCGCAAAGCCGACGGGACGGATGGTCGACGCCGGCAGGAGCTCGTGCCAGCGCGGCGTGCTCCTGGACGGCAGCACGAGCGTCCCGAGGCCGGTGGCGAGGCACAGCTCATACAGCTTGTTCACGACGTCGTCGCGTCCAGCCAGGTAGAAACAGAGCCGGTCGACCGGCACCTGCGGGAACTTCAGCCCCGCCGTCGTTCTCAGGCGGATGCGCACGCCCCCCCTGATCCGCTGGGCGATGGGCAGCGTGTTGAGAGGCAGATCCGGGGCAAACGAAAAGTAGCTCGCCGACACGACCTCGATCGGCCACAGCGTGACGTCATGCGCCGTGCGGAACTCGCACGCCGTCACTTCGTCGGGTGCGGTCAGGCTGTGCATCATGCTTCCGCGCGTGACCTTGGGTCCCGCGGCAAGGTTGGGATCGCCCGGGTCCGGCTTCAGCTGCGCCACGAGCATCGACGGCGTGGGCGCCAGGTAATGCGGGTAGATGATCTCGAGGAGCGCCTGGGTGAAGCGCGGGAACTCGGCGTCCAGCTTCAGCTGGATGCGAGCGGCCAGGAAGCCGAACCCCTCGAGCAGCCGCTCCACGTAGGGATCGGCCACTTCCAGGCCGTTCATGCCGAGGCGCGCCGCAATCTTCGGAAACTGCTGCGCGAACTCCGCGCCCATCTCGCGAAGGTGCTGCAGCTCGAAGTTGTAATACTGCAGGAGGCGCGGGTCCATCACGCCACCCGTGTCGGAGCGAGGTCGGCGATCTCGACCTTCCCCGTCTCGAGATCAATCTCGGTGCGCACCAGCAGCTCGATCGGCACCGGCTGGGCCCAGAGCTGTCCGCGGATTTCCACGCCGATGACGTTGTGGTGATCGAGGGCGCCGGCATCCATGAGCGTCGTGATCTGCAGGGTGCCAGGCAGGATTCGGGGCTCGAAGTCGAGGATGGCCTGCCGGATCGCTCGCGCCAGGTCGGTCGCGTCGAGGGAGGTGGCGGTCCTCCCAGAGAGCGCCGGCAGGCCAAAGTTGACGACGGACCGGCGGGCGTACGGCGCCGCCGCCAGGTCAGGATCCGCACCGAGTCGGGTGGCGTTGAACAGCCACGCGAGATCGCGCAGCACCGCCTGCCGCAGGCGGCTCCGGGAGAGCAGCCGCGCCGCGCGCGGCTCCAGCTTCTTGTCGGGCTCCTCGTCGGTCAGGCGATCGAGGAGCGCCGGCTGGAGGCGTTCGTGCGGAGGGAGTGGATCGGGCATGTCGATTCGAAATGCAAAATGCTAAATGCCGAATGCTAAATGCCAAACGCAAATGCTAAATACGAAACGTCAAATGCCAACACAGCCCCAACGTCCGCGTGGTTCGTTTTGCATTTCGCATTTGACATTTTGCATTTCGCATTTCGCATTTCGCATTTAAGCCTCCACCGCCTCCGGGCTCGCGACGTGCGTCAGCGAGATGGTCCGGACGTCCAGCAACGGAACCTCCTCTACGTCAGTGGTCAGGATGCGCTGGCCAAGCCCGTGGTGGACGTCGGAGGCCGCCTCCGACCAGAGCGTCTTGCGCGCCATGGCGATCGCGCCGTCGCCGCTGGACTCCGAACCCGGGTAGCGCGTCGGGATGAGCGCGACCGACTCGCCGCCGTTCTCGAACTCGAGGTGCGCGGGCATCCACACGAGATCGCGCAGATCCTCGGGGGCCTCCAGGGCGATCCTGGTGAGCCGCGAAAACGGCACCCAGTAATACCGGCCGTTGATGACGGCCTCGAGCACGGGCCCCAGGCGCGAGTCGGCATCGGCAATCCATTCGAACGACCGGCCGTCGATCTCGCCGCTCGTGGTCGCCGCCTCCTCGAATGCGCGGGCGCGCAGCTCGTTCGACTTGCCGGGCTCGCCGTGAGCGGCGACGAGCAGCGACTCGATCAGCAGGGCGAGCCACTGCTCCGGCTGGCCGAGGACCATCGGCGATTTCTTGCCCTCGAAGACCTCGCGCCGAACCGGCTCGCAGCGTACCGCGTCGCCGTACATCTGCGCCATTGCCAGCGCGGCCGGGTCGAGACTCGACGCGACGCTCAGCTGGTTGAGGGCGCGCTCCCACTGGCCCAGGACGCAGAGCAACTGAAACAGGAACACGCGCAGCTTCGGGTCGTCGGGCCGCGCGCGCACCTGGTCCTGCAGGTAGGCGAGCGCGGCGGCGGGATCTCCGGCTTTCAGGCTCTGTTCTGCTGCGTCGGCGCGATTCGTTGTCATAACTGATAATCCCCCCACGGGCCACGGAGACACGGAGGCACGGAGCCAAAAAGAGCTCTTCTTCTCCGTGTCTCCGTGACTCCGTGGCTTGTGGAAGTCAACAATGTCCCCAACCGCCGGCGTCAGCCTTCTCCCCACTGATCGGTGTAGATCGTGCCGCCCATCGGCTGGCCGTCCTTGCCCTGGGGCACGTATTCGACGTTGATCTTGTTGAACGAGAAGCTCACGCTCTCCAGGACCTCCGCCCCGCCGCTGCCATCGCCCCCCTCGACGTCGAGCGCCGTCACACGGCCCTGCTCGATGGTGAGCTTGAGGTACTCCAGCGGCTTCGAGCCGGCCTTGCGCAGCGTCAGCACGGCTTTCTGGATCGGCTCGTTGGACCGCAGCGCCGACATCAAGGCCGTCGACGCGCTGTCGATCCGCTTGACCACCCGCAGCTCGCGGA
>DATDHP010000025.1:0-2895 GCA_036521515.1 Vicinamibacterales bacterium | reverse complement strand
CCGGTTGTTCACGCGGAAGGTCGCCGCGATGATCGAGCTGCGCACCGAATCGCGCATCGACTTCCAGCGAGATCGGCTCGTGCTGGTGAACGCCGGCATCATCGACGGCGTGCGCAACGTCGTCGTGTACGCGAACATCGGCCATTCGGTGTTCTCCGACGACGGAGGGCAGTTCTACCCGGCGGCGGCTTCAAGGTCGTGATCGGCCGGTAGCCGGGCGTGCTACCCTCGACAGCCGTGGGCCGCGACATCAGGCTCGCGCTCAGGCGGCTCGGCGCGACGCCTCTCTTCACAACCTTCGCGATTCTCTCGCTCGCGGTCGGCGTCGCGATCACGACAGCCGTGTATTCGATCGTCGATGCGGTGTTCCTGCGCGGCCTCGGCATCCACGAGCCCGATCGCGTCGCCGTCATCGTCACCCCGTACAGCGGACGGCTGCTGACCGGCACGGTGTCGGAGCCGGACTTCCGCGATGTGCAGACCGCCCAGACGTCGTTCTCCCACGTCGCCGCGTCCGCCACGTTCGTTCGCCGCCTTGCCCTGCCGTCCGTGACGGAGATGGTCATCGGCGAGTCGGTGAGCGGATCGTACTTCGCCACGCTCGGCGTGGGCGCCAAGCTCGGACGCACGATTCAGCCGAGCGACGATGCCGGCGGCGGACGTGTGGTGATGCTGAGCGATACGCTGTGGCGACGGCGGTTCGCGTCCGATCCGCGGATCGTCGGCGCCACCGTGGCGATCTCCGGAGAACCCTTCGAGATTATCGGCGTGGCGCCGGCCTCGTTCAGCGGTCCTCGCGGATGGCTGGTGGGCACGCAGTTCTGGATTCCACTCGGTACCGAGTCACGGTTGAAGGAGTCCCCCCGGACGGCGGCGCCGCGCGCCACAGCACGAGACGATCGACGGCTCACCGTCTTTGGCCGCCTCGCAACGGAGGTGACGATCGCCGCGGCATCGGCGGAAATGCAGACCATCGCCGAGCGGCTCGACGAGTTTTTTCCGCCGCGATTCCGTGGCAAGGGCGTCGGCGCCACGGATCGCCCGTGGCGCGCAAAGACCATGGCGGCGATCTCCGACGACGAGGACTCCGCCGTGCGCCGGTTCGGGATGACGCTCGTGGCGCTCGTCGGGTTGGTGCTGGTCGTCGCCTGCACGAACCTCGGCAACCTCGTGCTCGCCCGCGGAAGTACACGGCTGCGCGAGCTCGCCGTGCGGCGCGCCCTCGGCGCATCGAGGTGGCGGCTCGTGCGCGAACAGTGTCTCGAGAGCGTGATGCTGGCGGCCGGCGGCGCATTCGCGTCCTACGTCATGTTCGAGCTGTTGCACGTCGTGATGGACACCGAGTTCAGCCTCGCCATGCCTTTCGGCGGCCGTACCACGCTGTCGTTTCATCCCGCGCTGAACGTGCCGGCGCTGACGATCGCGGTCTCGTCGCTCCTCATCGCGCTCGTCGTCTTCGGCCTCGAGCCGGCGATTCAGCTGACGCGCACGCTCGACGTTCGCGGCGCGCTCGCCGGCGGATCGGCCGCCGGACCGCAGCGCGGCCGGCGCCAGCGGCTTCTCCTGCGGTGGCAGGTCGCCATCGCGGCCGGGTTCTTCATCATCGCCACCATGTTCGTGAAGTACTCGATCGCGGAGGCGCGCCATGATTCCGGCATCGACCTGGATCGAATCGGCGTCGCCGTTCTCAATTTCGACACGCCGGAGTGGAACGAGCCTCGCGCACGGCGCATCTTCGACCGGGTACTCGACGAGCTGCGGCGCCATCCGTCGGTCGAGGCGGCCTCACTGTCGAGTGGATTGCCCTTCGGCGTGCCGAGTACGCTGCGTCTGTCCATCTCACCACTGGAACAGACGAGCGCCGCGCGAATGGACCCGCAGGTGGTGACGACGATCGCCGGGGCCCCCTCGATGTTCCGAACGCTGGGGGTGGAGATCCTTCGTGGACGCGGTTTCGACGATCGCGACGGGCCGGCCGCGCCACGCGTCGTGGTCCTGAGCGAATTCACGGCACGGCAGATGTTCGGTACCGCCGACGTCGTCGGGCGGGAGATGGCGGTCGGCCAGACGCGGTCCCCGACGGCCACGATCGTCGGCGTTGCCGCCGATACGGACGTCGGCAGTATCTTCGCGGATCCGCGGCCACTGGCCTACGTGCCGCTGACGCAGCACTACCAGCCGCTCATCACGGTCGTCGCGCGGGCATCCGGATCGGTGACGAATGCGGTGGGCGCGATGCGCGAGGCCATCCGGCGTGCCGATCCGGACGTGGCGGTCGACACCATCGGGACGGGACGATCGGTGCTCGCCGGACCGTTTCAGATCCTGCGCGGGCTCGGCATGACGGCGGTCGGCCTCGGCGCGATCACGCTGCTTCTCGCCATGGCGGGCCTCTACGGCATCCAGTCGCATATCATTGCAAACCGCACGCGGGAGATCGGCGTGCGGATGTCGTTGGGGGCCACCGCCGGACAGATCAAGCGCATGGTGCTCGTGGACGGCTATCGTCCTGTCCTCGACGGGCTCATCTTCGGGTTGTCGATTGGCCTCGTCGGCCGGGCGATCGCGCGCGCGTATCTCGAGGTGGACGTCGCCATCGCCGATCCGTGGATGCTGGTGGTGACGCCGATTCCGTTGATCTGTGCCGCGTTCTTTGCCTGCTACTTGCCGGCCCGCAGGGCCGCGGCGGTCGATCCCAACGTAGCGCTCCGCAGCGAATAGCCACGCCGGTAGTTTTCTGCCGTTCGGTTCCTACGAAAACTTACAGCAGACACGACTTACCCGAGAGGAACGCGCGGCGAGAGCCAAGGTTGCGATCAGCGCGGCAGGGTGACCACATGAGGATAAGCACAGTTCGCGAATTCCGCGACAAGGCGACGGGCCTGCGGCGGTCCA
>DATDHP010000024.1:0-7995 GCA_036521515.1 Vicinamibacterales bacterium | reverse complement strand
CTGGCCAGCTCGATGTATGGCCTCATCGCCTCGGGCATTGGATTGTTCAACGAGTCGATCCTGGCGGAGCGCGGGTTTGCGCCCGAGGTCTATCACCGCGCGCTGGCGGTGACGGCGCTCACGGCGCTCGTCGGCAACTTCGCCGCGGGTGCGCTTGCGGACCGCGGCTCGCTCCGGCAGGTACTGATCGCGGCGCTGGTGCTGCTCACCGGCGGCCTTGCGGCGCTCGCGCAGGTGGTCACGATTGGGCACGTCATGGCGCAGGCGGTGGTGATGGGGCTCGCCGGCGGCTTCGTGATGGTCGTCTTCTTCAGCTTCTGGGGAAAAGCGTACGGCCGCGCGCACCTGGGGCGCATCCAGGGTGCGGCGCAGGCCATGACGGTCCTGGCGTCGGCAGTGGGGCCGCTTGTCCTGGCCCTCTGGGTGCAGGCCAGCGGGTCCTATGCGTCCGCCTTCCATGCGCTCGCCGCGGTGGTGGCGACAATCGCGGTGGCCGCGGCGCTCGTGCCGATGGACGAAGCCGGGATCCGGGATCCGGGATCCGGGATCCGGGGTTTGGATTCATGACCTTCCGGGTGCTCGTCCTGCGCGGGCTCACGCACTACTGGCGCACGAACGCGGCGGTGGTGGCGGGCGTGGCCACTGCGGTGGCGGTCCTCGCCGGCGCGCTCCTGGTCGGTGATTCCGTGCGCGCCAGCCTGCGGTCGCTCGTCGAGATGCGGCTCGGGCGCGCCGACCGCGTCGTCATGTCCTCGGGGTTCTTCCGCGAACAGCTCGCGACCGACCTCGCCGCGACGCCGATCGTCATGGTGCAGGGGTTCGTGACGGGGCAGGAGAGTGGACGCCGCGTCGGAGGGGTCTGGGTCTACGGCGTGGACGACCGTTTCTGGCGGTTCCACGGCGTGCCCGGCATCACAGGGCCGGGCGAACGCGACGCGTTCCTCAGTCCGGCGCTCGCCCGCGAGCTTGGAGCCGCAAGCGGCGAGGCAGTCCTCGTTCGCGTCCAGCGGCCGTCAGACATTCCGCTCGAGTCGGTTCACGGCCGCAAGGACGATCTTGGGCGCACGCTCCGGCTCATCGTGCGATCGGTGCTGGCCCCCGAGGCTCTTGGCGAGTTCTCGCTCCGGCCGCAGCAGGGCGACGTGCGGGCCGTGTTCGTGCCGCTGTCGCGCCTGCAGAGCGATCTTGAAATCGCCGGACGCGTCAACGCGCTGCTGACCTCCGGTTCCGCCGCCGATGTCGAACAGCTCGTTCGCACCCGGGCATCGCCCGACGATCTGGGACTTCGCCTGAGAACGCTCGATGCCCGCGGCGCGATCGTCCTCGAATCCGATGCCGGCCTGCTCGACGATCGCCAGGCCGCCGCTGCGCTCGACGCGCTGAAGGACACGCCCGGTGAGGCAACGCCGGTCTTCACTTACCTTGCCAACACCATTCGCGATGGGTCGAAGGAGATACCGTATTCGCTCGTCACCGCAATCGATCTGCGCGCCATCGTGCCGGGTGTGACAGCGCGCCCGGGCGCCCGCCCGCCGATCGTCTTGAACGAGTGGGCCGCGCGCGACCTCGAGGCGGCGGTCGGCGACCCGGTGACGCTCGAGTACTACGTGTGGGAACCGCCCGGGCGTCTGCTGACCCGTCGCGCCGACTTTCAGCTCGCGGCCATCGTGCCGATCGCCGCGGGCGACCGCGACATGGCGCCGTCGTACCCGGGCATCACGGAGTCACCGACGCTGGAAGACTGGGATCCGCCATTTCCGCTCGACCTCCGCCGCGTTCGGCCGGTGGACGAACAGTACTGGCAGGCGTATCGCGCGACGCCAAAGGCGTTCGTTCCCCTCGCGGCGGGGCAGGAGCTGTGGCGGTCGCAGTACGGCTCGCTGACATCCATTCGGATCGTGCCGCCTCCCGGCCTGTCGCTTACCCAGGTGGCCGATGCGTTCGCGTCGCGTGTACGCGCGCGCCTCGATCCGCTGGCAGCGGGAATTGCCGTGCGCGATGTGCGCGCCGACGCGATCGCGGCGTCGCGTGGCGCCACCGATTTCGGCGAGTACTTCATCTACTTCAGCTTCTTCCTCGTCGTGTCGGCGCTCGTCCTCGCGGCGCTGTTCTTCAAGCTCGGCGTGGAGCAGCGCGCGCGAGAAGTGGGGCTGCTGCGCGCAGTCGGGTTCCGCGGACGCGCGGTGCGTCGCCTGTTCCTTGCCGAGGGGTTGATATTGGCGGCGGCTGGCAGCGTCCTCGGGATCGGAGGTGCGATCGCGTATGCGTGGCTCCTGATGACTGCCCTTCGTACCTGGTGGGTGGATGCCGTTGGCACCACGTCGTTGTCGCTTCACGTCAATCCGGCATCGCTCGCCGCCGGCGCTCTTGGCGGCGTCGTTGCTGCGCTGGCGTGTACCTGGTGGGCGCTCCGCGGACTCGACGCGGTGTCGGAACGCACCCTTCTCTCGGGTGAGTTGTCCGTGGAAGACGCACCTGCCGCCTTCGCGCTTCGCGCTCCGGCGAGCCTCGCCGAAGCAGAGCGGAGGCGGGAAGGTCCGCCTCTACGAAAGCCTCTTCCGCCTGAAGGCGGAAGCCACAGCAGCACAGTTGTGGCTTCCGGCTTCAGCCGCAAGAGAGGAACTCGATATCTTGCGGCGGCCGTTGTGTTGACATCGCTCGGGGTCGCCCTCATCGCCGCGGCGACGGCGGGCGCCGTGGCCCCCACGGGGGCGTTCTTTGGCGCCGGGGCCGCGCTTCTCGGAGGGTGTCTCTCTCTCTCTGCGTTTGCCTATCGTCGCCCGCCGCGCACCTTTGTCGCCGGGCATGGCTGGTGGCCCGTGGCTCGCCTCGGACTGCGCAACGCCTCCTATCGCCCCGGTCGCAGCGTGTTGTCGATGGCGGTGATTGCCTCGGCCACTTTCATCCTGATCTCCGTGGATGCCTTCCGGCGCGACGAGGGCGATGCGGCCACCGATCGAAGGTCCGGTGTGGGTGGCTACAGTGTGATGGTGGAATCACTGCTGCCGGTGGTCTATGACCCCGCCACGGAGGAGGGGCGCCGTCAGCTGAACCTCGTGAGTCTCGAGAACGTCGCGATCGAACCTCTCCGGCTCCTGCCGGGTGACGACGCGAGCTGCCTCAACCTGTATCAGCCCACGAACCCTCGCATCCTCGGGGTCCGGGATCCGTTCATCGAGCAGGGTCGATTCCGCTTCCAGGACTCGCTCGCCACGACCGCGCAGGAGCGTGCCAACCCGTGGCTGCTCCTGCATCGCACGGAGCCCGACGGGGCGATCCCTGTCATCGCCGACGCGAACTCGATGACGTACGTGCTGCATCTCGGTCTGGGTGACGACTTCGTGATCCAGAACAACGGCCGTCCGGTCCGCCTGCGCCTCGTCGCTGCCCTCCGGGACAGCATCTTCCAGAGCGAGCTCGTGATGGCCGAGACGAGGTTCCGCGAGCTGTTCCCGGAACAGGAAGGCTACAGGCTGCTGCTCGTCGATGCGCCTGATGCAGAGTCGACGGCAAAAGAGCTCGAGAACGCGCTCGGCGATCTCGGCGGCGACGCGATGCTCACGACTGCGCGCCTTGCTGAGTTCCATCGCGTGGAGAACACGTACCTCTCGACGTTCCAGACGCTCGGCGGGCTCGGCCTCCTGCTCGGGACCGTCGGTCTCGCGGCCGTGCTGCTGCGCAACGTGATCGAGCGGCGGCGCGAGCTGGCGCTGCTTGGCGCCGTCGGATACCGCCCGCGGCACTTTCTGCTCATGGTCCTGGCCGAGAACGCGCTGCTGCTCGGAGGCGGACTCGTGGCGGGCGTCGTCTGCGCGATGCTGGCGATCGCCCCGGCCGCGGTGGAGCGGGGCAGCCGGCTGCCGCTCACCACGGCAGGCGTGCTGCTGGTGTTTGCCCTGCTCGTAACAGGCCTTCTTTCATCAGCCCTGGCTGCGAAAGCCGCGACGCGCGGTCCGCTGCTGACCTCCTTGCGATCGGAATAGCGGGCAGCGGGCAGCAGGCAGCAGGCAGCGGGCAGCAGGCCGACCTGAAGGTCGGCCTCTACGAAAACCACCACCCACGCGGCGTTCGTAGAGGCGGACCTTCAGGTCCGCTTACTGCCGGCTGCCGACTGCCCACTGCCCACTTTGAGGTAGTCTACGGCGATGGTGCGACGGGCACTGAAGCTCGGGGCCGTCGGCGTCGTTGGGCTGGCCGCTCTGGTGGTCGTCCTATACCAGTTCTCCGGCCTTCGCGTCGTGCGCGAGGGGAGCGGGCAGCCGCGGCTTCGGTTTACCACGCCGAATGAGACACAAGCGATGGTGATCGCCCGCCATCGCGAGGCGCAGCGCGCGCAGGGCGAGCCGCGTGTGTCACCGGCCGGGGATGCGGCGGCCCCGCCGGCGAACGATGCCACGCCGGTAGCCGCACCCGCCCCTCCGACGGGATCGACGGCAGCCCCCGCGCTGTTCTGGACCGATTTCAGGGGGCCACGACGCGATGGTGTGTACGACCAGCGTCCCATCAACACGAACTGGCCCGCCGGGGGTCTGACCCCGATGTGGAAGCAGCCGGCCGGCGGTGGCTACGCGTCGTTCTCCGTGGCGCGCGGCCGCGCGTTCACAATCGAGCAGCGAGGCGGCGACGAAGTGGTCGCCGCCTACGACGTGATGACCGGCCGCGAGCTGTGGACCAATGCGTGGCCGACACTGTTCACGGAGTTCATGGGCGGCGATGGCCCGCGTGCGACGCCAACGTGGTCGGACGGCCGCGTCTACGCGCTCGGCGCGATTGGCGAACTGCGGTGCCTGGACGAGGCGAGCGGGCGCGTCCTCTGGCGCGTGAACATCCTCGAGGACAACGGCGCGACAAACCTCGATTGGGGAATGGCCGCGTCCCCGGTGATTGTCGACGAGACCGTGATCGTCTTGCCCGGAGGCCCGAATGGCCGGTCCGTCGTCGCCTACGATCGCCGGACGGGCGCGCGCGCCTGGTCGGCGCTCGACGACAAGGCGGGATACTCGTCACCCATGCTCGTCACGCTCGCCGGTGTGCGGCAGGTCCTGGTGTTCAGTGCGTCCCGGCTGATGGGGGTCACACCCGATGGCGGGGACGTGCTCTGGGAATATCCATGGACCACGATGTCAGACGTCAACGTGTCGCAGCCTCTCCTCATCGGCGACAACCGTGTGTTCCTGTCGTCAGGGTATGGAGCCGGCGCCGCGGTCCTGGAGCTTGCCGCCGCTGACGGCCCGGGGTCGCCACCGCGCACGCCTGCGCTGTCGGGTGGGGGCAATCTGTCCGTGCGCGAGGTGTGGCGCAACACGAGCATGAAGAACCGTTTCACGAGCTCCGTTCTGCACGAGGGGACCATCTACGGGATGGACGAGGCAATCCTGGCGGCCGTGGACGCCGGGACGGGGACGCTGAAGTGGAAGGGAGGCCGGTACGGTCACGGCCAGGTTTTGCTGGCGGGTGGACATCTCATCGTGCTCACGGAGGATGGGGATCTCACGCTCGTGAAAGCCAATCCCGATCGCCACGAAGAGCTCGTGCGGTTCCCGGTGCTGGAAGGAAAGACCTGGAACCATCCGGCGATGGCCGGCGGATACCTGCTGGTCAGGAACCTCGCCGAGATGGCTGCGTTCGACCTGAGGTTGCCATGACGCGCGTCGTTCTCGTCATGGCTCTGTTCGCGCTCGCGTGGCTATCGCCCCGCGTCTCTACGCAAGAACCTGCTGTTCGCATGGTGGCCGACACCGGCGAGGCGGCGAAGTACTGGCCGCGCTGGCGTGGGCCTTCCGGACAGGGGCTTGCCCCCGGCTCGGGATACCTGGACACATGGTCGGCGACCGAGAACGTCGTCTGGAAAACGCCCGTACCGGGCCGCGGCAACTCGTCGCCGATCGTCTGGCGCGATCGCATCATCGTCACCACCGCGTACGACAACGGACGCCGCCTGTCGGTGATGGCGTTCAGGCGCGCCGACGGCGTCAAGCTGTGGGAAACCTTCGCACCGCAGGGTCGGACCGACGGCGGATCGCACTACAAGAACGGCCACGCCTCGTCGACGCCGGCTACCGACGGCGAACGCGTGTACGTGTCGTTCGGTGCGCGCGGCCTGGTCGCGCTCGACTTGAACGGGAAGACGCTGTGGCATCGCGACCTCGGCCCGATGGACGCCTATCATGGGGCGGCCGGCTCGCCGCTGCTCTACAAGAACCGGATCATCCTCTACCAGGACCAGTACTCGGGCTCTTTCATCGCCGCATTCGACACCCGCACCGGCGAAGCGGTGTGGCGAACGGCGCGCGATGCATCCGTTGGGTGGGGCACGCCGATCGCGGTCACCGTCGCCGGCCGCGACGAAATCATCGTCAATGGTCAGCAGGAGGTGCAGGCGTACGACGCCGCCACCGGCAGCGAATTATGGAGCTGTCGCGGGACCACGTATGAAGTGATTCCGACACCTGTGGTGGGCTATGGAATGGTCTTCTGCTCCTCGGGGCGCGCCGGCCCGACGCTCGCGATCCGTCCGGGCGGACGCGGCGACGTGACGCGAAGCCACGTGGCGTGGACGAGCCCAAGGGGGTCGCCGTTCGTTCCTTCGCCGATTCTCTACGGCGAGCAGCTCTACATGGTGAACGACATGGCGAGCATCGTGACCAGCCTGGACGCCGTCACGGGAAAACTGATGTGGCAGGGACGACTCGGCGCCGCGATGCGCGAAGGGTTCTCGGCTTCGCCGGTCGCCACCGACGGCAAGGTGTTCTTCACCAACGACGAGGGGGAGACGTTTGTCGTAAAGGCGGGCGCCACCTTCGAGCTGCTGCGCACCAACCGGCTCGGCGAGGCCGTCCTTGCGTCGCCGGCCATGGTGGATGGCACGTGGTATTTCAGGACGGACCGCAACCTGGCGGCAATCGGGCGGCGTTGATTGGATCTTCCGCCTGAAGGCGGAAGCCACAGGTGGAGTCGTGGCTTCGGGTTTCAGTGTGGCTTCCGGCTTCAGCCGGAAGGGATCACGCAGCGGGCCTGAAATACAGCACCAGCGCCACGCCGATCGACGCGAGCACGAAGCCGACGTACAGCATCGGGCTGATGGCGGACTTCGGCGGATGGATGGCCATCGTCACGAGCACATTGACGATGGGCGCCCCGGCGAATACGAGCGGCATGACGTAGACAGGCAGGCCGCCGGCGCGAAACGACCAGATGATGCACGCCGCGCCCGCGGCGCCGAGCGCGCCGGCAATGGTGGCGGTGACGAGCCCGGTGCTGTTGAACCCTGACAGGTCTCCCTGCGCGCTGAGGCCCGCCACCGGGATGATGACGCCTATCAGGAAATAGGCGACGCCCACGCAGAGCAACGCCTTGAGTGGGTTGCCGAGCTGCGTCTGGCCCATGTGCAGCAGGGCGCCGTACGCGCCCCATGAGAGCACGGCGCCCAGGACGAAGATCACCCACACCATACTTTTCCTCCTCGGCGCGGCCCCGGCGCGATGCGTCGAAACAGTCGAAGTTGCCATAGGTCACAGCCACGAGCCACGGAGGCACGGAGACACGGAGAATATTAGGCCAAACCGAGCTCCGTGCCGTGTCTCCGTCCCTCGACTGACGCTCGGGACGCCCCGAGCAACGTCGAGGGGCGTGGCCCGGAACGGTGAAACCCGTCCTAGCTTAGCATCCGGACCCCCGCTAGAGCATCGGACCCAAGTGGCCGATAACTAAAACACCAACCTGTGTCTTTTCCCGTGGACGATTTGACCCTGGCTCTCCCCCGGCGCACGGCTACCGCCTCCCGTCCGGACGCTTCGACAGACGTGGATGCGCGCTTTCGCAACCTCGTTCAGTCGCCGCTGCGCGCGGGATTGCTCCGATTTCTGAGCGCACGACCGGAGGAGGCTTTCGACGTCGAATCGCTGATGTCGACGTTCGGCCGCCTGCGGATGGACATCGACAACTGCCTGGGCGAGCTCGTCGAGTTCGGCGTCGTACGCCGGATGCCTGCCGATC
>DATDHP010000023.1:0-12995 GCA_036521515.1 Vicinamibacterales bacterium | reverse complement strand
GGCGGCGGCAGCCGCCTGCTTTGCATACTTCTGTGCCTCGGCGGCCCACATCATCGCGTCCTTGATTTTGTACTGCGTCCAGAAGCGCTCCACGTCGACGAACAGCATGGCCAGTTGCTGCGCACCCTTGGCGCCGTCGGCGAGAGCGCCGGACTTCAATGCCTTCTGCATCGCCCCGTTGGTCGGCCCGACCTTCTTCATGATCGCGTCGTAGTCCGCCTCCGTCATCTTCGCCTGCACGGCCGCGCTGGCGTTGGAAGATGTGGTCGCAAACCCAATGGAGAGCCCCAAGGTCAAGACGAGGATTCCTGTGAGAATCCGCATATGTGTGGCTCCTTTCCTGCCCGAAGTACGCAAGACGGGGGCCACGCGTGAGAGCGTGGCACCTCCGCTGTTACCGACGATCGCAGGCACGCCGTCTCGAGATTGCTGTCGCTCTGGCAAGTGTACGGTGGGCCGGCCGGAAACGCGATACCGTTTCTGGCGTATTGTCGGCTGCAGCGAGGCTACACACATGTGGAAGGAATTTCACCAGTTCATCGCCCGCGGCAACGTCATCGACCTGGCCGTGGGCGTCGTCATCGGCGCGGCCTTCGGGCGCATTGTCACTTCGCTCGTCGAAGGGGTGATCATGCCCCCCTTCGGCCTCGTGCTCGGCCGTATCGACTTCTCGAGCCTCTTCTACGTGCTCGACGCGTCCAAAGGCGTGCCCATCTCGCTGGCCGACGCGAAGACGAAGGGGGTTCCCGTCATCGCCTACGGGCAGTTCGTCAACGAAATCATCGCGTTCCTGATCGTCGCGTTCGCCGTGTTCCTGCTGGTGAAGCAGGTGAACCGCATCAAGAGCGCCGTGAGTCAGCCGGCGCCGGGCGCGGCGCCGACGACCAAGGAGTGCCTGTACTGCGCGTCAACGATCTCGATCAAAGCCACGCGCTGTCCCCACTGCACGTCCGCGCTCTGACGCCTGCCGCCGCGCGGTCGGCGCTCAGATCTCGACCTGCACGCCGAGCTCGACGACCCGCTCGGGCGGGAGCCGGAAGAACGCGGTGGCGCGGACGGCGTTCCGCGCCATCAGCACGAACAGCCTCTCGCGCCAGATCGCCATGCCCCTGCGGTGCGTCACGATGATCGTCTCGCGCCCGAGGAAGAACGTGACATCCTCCGTATCCATGACCAGACCCCGGTCACGCGCCAGGGCGAGCGCCTCCGGCACGTTCGGGTCCTGCATGAACCCGTTCTGCACGCGCATGTTGAAGATGTTGTGGCCGAGGGTTTCGAGCGTCACCTGGTCCTTTGGCGCAACGTACGGCACCCGCGCCGTTCGCACCGTGAGTACGACGACGTACTCGTGGAGCACCTTGTTGTATCGAAGGTTGTGCGCAAGCGCCGGCGGCGTGCCGAGCGGCTGGGCGGTCATGAAGACGGCGGTGCCCGGCACGCGCAGCGGCGGGTTCGCGGTGATCGCATCCATGAACGTTTCGAACGGCGTCGCGCGGGCGGTCAATCGTTCCGCCATCAGCCGCCGCCCGGTCTTCCACGTGGTCATGAGCGTGAATCCGACCGCCGCGACGGCAATGGGCAGCCACCCGCCGTCGATGATCTTGAGCAGGTTCGCGCCCAGCAGGGCGAGGTCAACGGTCAGGAAGATCACCGTCACGCACACGGCCGCGGCGAGCGGCCACTTCCATCGCTCCACCATGATGACGTGCAGCAGGATCGCCGTGATCACCATCGTCAGCGTGACGGCGACGCCGTAAGCGGAGGCGAGGGCGCCCGAGGTGCGGAAGCCCAGCACGATCAGGATCGTGCAGATGGCGAGCGCCCAGTTGACCTGGGGGACATAGACCTGCCCCATCTCGTGATGCGATGTGTGTTCGATGTCGAGCCGCGGCGCGTACCCGAGCTGGATCGCCTGCCGCGTCAGCGAGAACGCGCCGGAGATGAGCGCCTGGGAGGCGATGATCGCGGCAAGCGTGGCGAGGACGACCATCGGGATGAGTGCCCAGGACGGCGACAGCTGGAAGAACGGGTGCGTGATCTCGCGCGGGTCCAACAGCAGCAAGGCGCCCTGGCCAAAGTAGTTCAACATCAGCGCCGGCAGCACCAGCGCGAACCAGGCAAGGCGTATGGGGCGCTTGCCGAAATGCCCCATGTCGGCGTACAGCGCCTCTCCGCCAGTGACCGCCAGGACCACGGCACCGAGCACGGTGTAACCCATCCAGCCGTTGTCCCTGAAGAAGATGACTGCATGTCGTGGATCCAGGGCACCGAGCACCGCCGGGGCACGCGCGATCCAGACGACGCCGAGCACTGCGAGGACGACGAACCAGGCGACCATGATCGGTCCGAACATCCCGCCCACGAGGTGCGTGCCGAACTGCTGAATGATGAAGATTCCCAGAATGATCAGCACCGACAACGGCAGGACGTACGGGCTGAACAGCGGCGTGGCGACCTCGAGTCCTTCGATGGCGCCGAGCACGGTGATCGCCGGCGTGATCATGCCGTCACCGTAGAGCAGAGCGGCGCCGAAGATGCCGAGCAGCACGAGGAAGGACCGGTCGTTTGGCACCAAGGCGGCCAGGGCCAGGATGCCTCCTTCTCCCTGGTTGTCCGCGCGCATCACCACGACGAGGTACTTGATCGAAACAACGATGATCAGCGCGTACAGGATCAGGGAGAGCACACCGAGGACGTTCTCGTAGGTGGGCGGCACGGAATGCGTGCCGAAGAAGCACTCGCGAACGGTGTAGAGGGGGCTCGTCCCGATGTCGCCGTAGACGACCCCGACGGCAGTCAGCGTGAGGGCGAAGAGCCTGCTGCGCGAGCCTTGGGCACTACCTGTGCCGTGAAGGTCCATCCAGCGGGCGAGGATAGCATGCACGGACCGCGGCCGTTCCCGGGTAAACGGCCGCGAGGTCAGTCTCTACATCGGCCTTCGTCGAGGCGGACCTTCAGGTCCGCCTTCCTGCACAAAACAGCGATCGCGCGGTCAGCTCGCCGTGATTCAGGCCGGCTGCCTTGTCGAAGAGGCGCAGCATCGGCGGCAGCGCCACCGCGAAGCGCCACTCGTCCGCCCGGCCGCCGGCTGCTTCGAAGTCCCGTGCCGTGGCCTCCCACCACGGCGTGAGCGGGCGCGCGATCGGCTCCAGCACGAGCACGGCCACACCGCGGCCCGCCGCAGAAAGAAGCGCCTGTTCAACGCGTGCGCGCACGGATGCGGGCAGCTCGTTCAAGACATACGCGACAATCACTCCGCTGCCGGAACGCATCGGCGGCAGCCGTGCCGTCACGTCACCCGACCGCGCCTGGCCGCGCAGTCCGAGTTGCTTGTAGGTCCAGCGCGCTTCTTCGACGGCCCAGGGGTGGCGATCGACGCCGGTGACGGGAACACGTCCCGCCTGGAGCGCCCACGCCGCGCCTGCGGCGCCCGTCCCGCATCCGATGTCGAACACCGATGAGGGTGTGGCGGCGCCGGCGCCCAGCGCCCGGACAACATGGCGTGTCACCAGGAAATGGAGCGGCGCATAGAACAGCGCGAAGGCGGCGCGCTTGCCATGGCTGTCGAGCGCCGCGCCGCGCGCCATGTTGTGCCGCCGCTCGACGTACGCCGACGAGAGCGCGCGCAACGCCCGCGTGACTTCTGGAACGCGCAGATCGGCGAGATGCCGTGCCTCGAGCGCACGCAGCCAGCGCTCGAACGACTCGTCAGTCAACCCCCGACTCCCAACCCGCTGGCGCTCAGCCACTCCCAACTCCCAATCCGCTTTCGCCGCGCCTGGATCATGCCGTCGTGTACGAAAGCTCATCCATGTGAGGTTGACTACAATGCTTGGGCAGGAGGCACGCCACGCATGCGAATGTCCGTTATGGCCTGGGCCATGCTCCTCACGTTCGTCGCAGCGGTCCCACTCGCCAGCGCCCAGGAGATGCACACCGCATCGCCAGCCGACCTCGACGCCGTCCTTCAGCAACACGCCAGCACGTCCAACGCCGATCGCGACGTCGTGCTCGGGCTGCTCGAGCGTGAGGAAGTCAAGAAAGTCGCAGGCGCGGCCGGCCTCGATCTGCGCCGTGCCGCCAGCGCGGTGGCCGCGTTCGATGGCCCGGAGCTCGCGAGCCTCGCAGCGCAGGCGCGGCAGGTCGAACGGAGCCTCGCGGGCGGCCAGTCGATCACCATCTCGACGACACTCATCATCATCGCGCTGCTGGTCATCATCCTGATCGTCGTGGCGGTTGACTGAGGCGGCGACCTGGCACGTGGAAGAGTGAATACGTGCAGAAGTGGCAGGAGAAGTCTCAAGCACTTTTCCACTTTTCCACGTCTCCACCTGCACGCACTGGTCGTGTTGCTGTTCTCGACGCCGGTGGCGTACGCGCAGGACGCGTCGCCACCCGTTCCACTGCTCGACGTCCCCTATATCTCACAAACAGAAGCGCTGTGCGGCGGCGCCGCAGCGGCGATGGTGCTTCGGTACTGGGGGGAGCGCGGCCTCTCCGCGGAATCGTTCGAGCACCTGGTTGATCGGAGCGCAGCCGGCATCAGGACGGCCGCGCTGACCGCCGAGATCGCCGCACGCGGCTGGCGTGTGACGCCGGCGGCCGGCGACGGGCGCCTGGCCCGCCACGAGCTCGCCCAGGGGCGGCCGGTCCTCGCCCTGATCCAGGATCGCCCCGGTGCGTTTCACTACGTGGTCGTCGTGGCCTGGCACGATCGCGGCATCGTGTTCCACGATCCGGCGCGCGCTCCGTTCCGCGTGATGCGTCATGAGGAGTTCACGCGCCGGTGGGAGGCGGCCGATTCGTGGATGCTCGTCGTCGTGCCCGCCGCCGGCGCGGCACCGGCGTCGCAGGCGAACGAGGTGATCGGCTTCACCCCGACGACGGCCGTCGGCGACCAATCCTGTGAGCAGCGCATCCGCGCCGGTGTCGCAGCGGCGCGCGCCAACGATCTCGATGCAGCCGAGCGCGTGTTGAGCGCGGCGCTCGCGTGCCCGGGGCCGGCGGCTTCTCGGGAACTGGCGGGCGTGCGGCTCTTGCAGCGGCGGTGGCCCGAGGTGACCGAACTGGCAACGGCGGCGCTCGAGGCCGATCCACACGACGGCTACGCGTGGAAGCTGCTCGGCACGAGCCGATTCGTGCAGGACGATCGTCGCGGTGCGCTCGCGGCGTGGAATCGCGTCAGCGAGCCGCGAGTGGACCTCGTGCGCATCGACGGCCTCACGCGCACGCGCCACCGCGTGGTCGAGCAGCTCATCGGGCTTCGGCAAGGCGATCTGCTCACGCCGGGCGCGTTCGTGCGCGCCCGGCGGCGGCTCTTCGCGCTCCCTTCGGCCGCTTCCGCGCGCCTCGAGTTCGTGCCTGTCCCGTCGGGCCTTGCCGAGATACGCGGCGCCGTGAACGAGCGTCCGCTGATCCCGTCGGGTGCGCTGGCGTATGCCGCCCTCGGGTTGTCAGCGGCAGCCACGCGCGAGTTGCGCCTGGCCGTCGGGTCGATCTCGGGCGGCGGCGAGCAGATCGCTTTCGGGTGGCGTGTCTGGCGCCACCGCCCGCGGGTCGGCGTGGTCATGCGCGCGCCGGCGCCCTGGGGCGGCGTGTGGAGCGTCGATGCCGACTGGGAGCGCCAGCCCTTCGACACGCCGGCGGTTCCAACGAGCGAGCGGAGCACGGTTCGTGCCTCGCTCTCGGATTGGGCGACCGGCGCCATGCGATGGGACGTGTCAGGAGGCTTCGAACGGCGTCAGCACGAGCGCGGGTACGGACGCATGGGCGGCAGCCTGGCAGTCGTCAGCCCTGGCGATCGTGTCGAAGCGCATGCGCGAACCGAGACCTGGCTTGGCGGGGCACGGTTTGGTAGCGGTGAAGTCGCCGTTGTCGCCCGGTCCAGTACCGAACGGCAAGGGGTCGTCGTCGTGGCCTCCGGCGGAATTCATGGCATCAGCGCGACAGGACCGCTCGATCTCTGGCCGGCGGGGGATACGGGTCATGCGCGGCGGACCCTGCTCCGGGCGCATCCGGTACTCGATAGTGGCCGTCTGCGCGTCAACCAGCTTGGGCGAGTCCTCGTCAACGGATCCGCCGAAGTGCAGCGATGGTGGCCTCTCCGGAGATTCCTCATGGCGGGCGGCGCGCTTTTTCTGGACGCCGTGCGGACCGCTTCCCGCCTGGAAGCGTCCGCCCGCCATGACGTGGATGTAGGCGGCGGGGCCCGTCTGGCGGTAAGCGGAATTTCCGGCTTTTTCCGCGTTGATCTCGCGAAGGGTCTCCGGGACGGCTCCACCGCGCTTTCTCTCACATACGTGCCTTGACCACTGTAATACAAACCCCTGAAATCTTGTCTTGCTGGCAAGAATCGCTGAGGGTTTGTATTACTAGGTGCGGCGGGCTTCAGGGCCCGCCGCCTAGCGCGGATGCGTTCTGGGTTGCGGCGCAGCCGCGCTGTGTTACAGTGTGCGCTCTCCACAGCAGAGTCCAGGTGTGCGCATGGTGGTGCGGTGCACGGTGGTCATGGTGTCTCTCTGCGCGGCCTTCTTCGCAGCGAAGCCGGCGGAGGCGCAGTACTTCGGACGCAACAAGGTCCATTACGACCGGTTGGACTTCCGCGTCCTGCAGACCGAGCACTTCGACATCTACTACTACGCCGAAGAAGAAGAAGCCACGCGCCACGCCGCGCGCATGGCCGAGCGCTGGTACGCCCGTTTCTCCCGCCTGCTCGATCACACGTTCGCCCGGCGGCAACCGCTCGTCCTCTACGCCAGTCACCCGCATTTCGCGCAGACCAACGTCACGCCCACGACACCGTCTGAGGGCACCGGCGGCCTGACGGAGCGCTTCAAGTCACGGATCGCGATGCCCTTCGCGGCCGGACTTGGCGAAACGGATCACGTGCTCGGCCACGAGATCGCGCATGCGTTCCAGATCGACATTGCGAAGCGGGTGAAGCAGAACGCGTTTGCGCTGCCCGGCTGGCTCATCGAAGGCATGGCCGAGTACCTGTCGCTCGGCCCCGACACCGCGCACACGATGATGTGGGTCCGCGACGCCGCGCTGTTCGACCGGCTGCCCACGCTCAAGCAGCTCAACGACCCCCGTTTCTTTCCTTATCGTTACGGCCACGCGCTCTGGTCCTACCTGGCGACCCGCTTCGGTGACGAGATCGTCGGCCGGGTGCTGCGCTCGAAAGTGCGTGGGATCATCCCGCGCCTGGAGGCAGCCACGGGTCTCGACGAGGAGCAGCTCACCGACGACTGGCATGACGCGATCGGAAGGCTGGAGACCGGGCGCGATCCGACGGTGGCTCGCGGCGGGCAGGTGGCGGCGGGCCGGCGGGATGGCGCCCGGTTGCACGTGGCCCCTTCCATCAGCCCGGACGGGCGGCGCGTGGCCTTCGTATCGGAGCGCGACCGGTTGTCGCTGGACCTCTTCGTCGCCGACGCGGACAACGGCGCAAACGTCAGCAAGATCCTCAGCACCGCCGCCGATCCGCATTTCGACAGCCTCCAGTACATCCACTCGTCTGGAGCATGGGATCCGACCGGCCGCCGCTTCGCGATCGCCGCCCTGAGCAGCGGCGAACCGGTGCTGACGATTCTCGACGTTGCACGACCTTCTTCGCGGGAAGACATCCGCCTGGGCGAGCTGGGCGAGATCTACAACCCAAGCTGGTCGCCGGACGGCGCGCGCATCGTGTTCTCGGCATTGACAGGCGGCCTCTCCGATCTCTTCGTCTACACGTTCGCGACGCGGGAGTTGCGGCGGCTCACCGCGGACGCCTTCGCCGATCTGCAGCCCGCCTGGTCGCCCGACGGCCGAACGATCGCGCTCGCCACCGATCGCTTTTCATCGTCGCTGGACGATCTGAAGTTCGGTCCGCTGCGCGTTGGCGTGCTCGAGTTGTCGACCGGCCTCGTCAGGCCGCTGCTCGATGACGACCCGGACGCCAAACAGGTCAATCCGCAGTGGGGTCCCGACGGACGCGCGCTCTACTTCATCAGCGACCTCGGCGGAGTCAGTAATGTCTATCGCTTCGAGCCCGCGGCGGGCGAGCTGCGACAGGTCACGAGCGTCGCCGGCGGCGTGAGCGGCATCACGGGGACGAGCCCGGCACTGTCGGTGGCCTCCAGCGCGGGCACGCTGGCGTTCAGCGTCTATCGCAACGGCGGCTACGAGATCCAGACGATTGAGGCACAAAGGGCCGCGGAGTCGCGGCCGCTGGCGCGCGAGGGCTTGGAACCGGCCGCTCTGGAGATCGTGAAGGCCGGGGGGACCCTGTCACGCATGCTGGCCGACTCGCGGACCGGGTTGGGGGACGCGGCCACGTTCAGCGCCGTCACCTATGACGATCGCCTGCGCCTCGAGTCGGTGATTCCGCCGTACATCGGTACGACGACGGCTGCCGGCTTTGGCGGCATGGTGCGCGCGAGCTTTGGGGCCACCTTTGGCGACGTCCTGCGCGATCGTCAGCTCCAGACGATTTTCCGTGCCGGCACGGACCGCGACGACTTCGCCGCGCAGTTCGCGTACGCGAATCGCAAGGGCCAGTGGAACTGGGGTGTGACCGGCGGCTTCGTGCCGTCGCGCTTCATCGGCGCCCGCCGTTCCATCGAGCGCGACGGCCAACTGACGACGCGCGAGACGACGCACCTGCGGTACATGCACCAGTGGGGCGGCTTGACGGCGCGCTACAACATCAACCGCGCGCAACGCTTCGAGCTGTCGGCAGGCGCCCGGCGTACCGGTTTCACCTGGCAGCAGGTCACCCGCGTGATGGCGGATCAGGAGACGGTGAGCCGCGAGCTCGACGAAGCCGCGGGTGGACGGCCGATCTATCTCGGGGAGCTGCGCGCAGCCTTCGTGCACGACACCGCGGTGGCCGGGCCCACGAGCCCCGTGCTCGGCCAGCGGCTCCGGCTCGAGGTCGAGCCGGCGCTTGGCGGCGTCGCGTTCACCGATGTGCGCGTCGACGCGCGCCGGTACTTCATGCCGGTGCGGCCCGTGACGATCGCCGCGCGAATCGAGCACGTCGGCCGCTACGGCCCGGATGCGGGCGATCCGCGGCTCACTCCCCTGGTCATCGGGCTGCAGACGCTCGTGCGCGGGTACGACCTGCACCGTTTCGCGATCGACGAGTGCGGACGCTCGGCGACGGAGTGCTCACTCCTCAACGAGCTCACTGGCAGCCGGCTCGCACTCGTGAACCTGGAGGTGCGCGCGCCTCTGTTCGGCCTGCTCACCGGCGATCTGAGCTACGGTCCGCTGCCCATCGAGGCGATCGCCTTCGTCGACGCGGGATTCCTGTGGACGCGGCACGCTGGCTCGCCGCTCGAGCGGGATCGGTTCCGCAGCGTCGGCGCCGGCGCGCGCGCCAACGTCGGCGGGCTGGTCATGGAAATGGCGGGCGCCAGGCCGTTCGACCGCAGCGACAACGGCTGGACCCTCAGCTTCCTCCTGCGACCTGGCTGGTAGTCGGCAGTGGGCAGGAGCGCCCAACTCCCAACGCCCCGACTGCCCGCTGCCGACTGCCCACTGGTACGGCCTCTGCACCTCCGCGCCCCATGCGGCCGATTCTGCTGGCCTTTTGTCTCCTTGCGGCGACAGGGTGTGATGAAAAGGCTCCAACCGGCCCGACCGCGCCAATCAACCAACAGTTCACGCTGGCGCCGCAAGAGGCGGTGGTGATCGGGGGCACCGGGCGGCGGGTGCAGTTCGTGCGCGTGAACGGCGACTCGCGCTGCCCGGCGGATGCGATTTGCGTCTGGGCCGGCGATGCCATCGTCGAGCTCCGCGTGTTCGACGGCGCTGCCGCGAGCGACTACCAACTGCACACGGCCGATTCGCAACGCGCCACGATCGCGCACGCCGACATGCGGATCATGCTCGTGCAGCTGCAACCGTATCCGTTCAGCAACCGCACGATCCAGCCGTCCGACTATCGCGCGACCCTGGAGGTGCGGCGATGATCGGACGACGGACTACGTTCTACGACGCAGTTCGCGGCGCTGGAGTTCCGCGTCTGCTCATCACGGCGGAGGACACCACGATGGAGAGACGTAACCTCGTCGGTGGAGGGATGCTGGCGGGCGCCGCGGCGCTGCTTGGCGTTGCGGAGCCGGCGGCGGCGGCGCCAGCGGATGAGAGCGCCGACGCCGCGCGCGCGATTGAGAGCCTGCGTGCTGCCCTCGAGCGCCATTTCGCAGTCTCGCCGGAACTCGCGCGCATCCGCGAACAGCAACGAATCTTCATGAAGGCCAACCAGAAGTTTCCCGACTTCATCGAGATCTCGATCGACGTGTGGGAGAGCGTGTACGACTGGCACGTGCGGCATCAGCAGCCGATCGCGGCGACACGCACCGCTGACGGCCGCTACGTGATGACGGTGATGTTCACGACGCTCATCCTGCGACCGGAGCAGGTCAATGGGTACATCGGCTACGGCTTCGATGCCCGCTGAACAGAGTGTTCCCGCTTCTCGGTTCTCTCTTCGCGGTTCGTGTTCAAGGTTCAGGTTCAGTTCGCGGTTCCCGGTTCGCCGTTCGCTTCGTTGTTCTCGGTTCCTGAACAGAGAACCGAACCGAGAACCCCGAACTCAGAACCGAACCGAGAACCTGAACACGAACTGAGAAAGCGAGAACACAGAAGCGAGAACGACTCGTTCACCGTTCAGCGTCACTTCGCCTCTTCGCAGGGTTCTCCGCTGAGCACTCCCAGCAGGATCAGCGGACGACGGCCGTTGCGCACGAAGGCGTGCGCGGTGCCGCGCGGTACGGAGACGAACCCGTTGGTGGCGAGCTTCGTCTCGCGCCCGGCGATGCGGACGACGCCTTCCCCGCCGATCACGTAATACGACGCGTCGGCGTTCTCGTACAACCGCTCCGGCAGCGCCGCGTTCAGCTGAATCATGGTGCTGCGCGTGTTGCCGCTGCACGCGAGCACGGTTTCGCGCCGCGGCTGGCTCCCCACGAAATTCTCTTCAAGCAGGTCGGGCACCGAGAGCGTCTGCGGCGTCCCCGGCGGGCCGACGAGCGGAGCAGGCGGTGGCGCTTCGGCGATCGGCGCCGGGGGTGGCGCCGGCGCCTCCACAACCCTCGGCGGGGGCGCGGGATTCAGCGTGACGTCGAGGTCTGCAATCTGTCCCGGTCGGATCGTGACCTCGCGCTCGTACGTGATGACCTCGTCGCCGCTGAAGCGGAGGCGGTACGTGCCCCCCTGCAAACCGGGGAAGTTGACGTTCCCGCTCGAGTTCGTCTCTCCGCTTCGATCGGCGGGACCCATCATCTCGACGCGGATTCCCGACAGGGTTCCCCCTCGCGGATCGGTCACCGTAATCGCCATGCCGCTGCGAGTATTCGCGGGCGGCTGAGCGCGACGCGCGGGTTGCGCGGTGCGTGGTGCGGGTGCGGGTGCGGGTGGGGGCGCCGCTCCCTGGCCGAATATCTCAGTCGTTCCGAGGACGAGCAAGCTCAGCAGCAGGAAAGTGCGCATAAGTAAATTCTACGAGGTAGTTGAGATACGCGGGAGTGTCTTCCTCGTCTTTCTCCCGTGGCGGCCGGCCTCCCGTGGCGGCGTCGTGCGGCCGCGGCCGCCGCGACCACGGCGCCAGCCATCGGCACGCTGGCGCAGTATAATTGCGGCGGCCGCCAGGGGTATCCCGTGTCGCGGGGTTGAGAACAAACCCTTGGAACCTGATCCGGTTCAAACCGGCGGAGGGAGAGCGGCGATCCTCACGGATTCCCGCCTTTTCAGTTCATGATCGACTTCACAACTGCGTATCCCAGCTCCCGGAAAGTCTATGACGAGCGTCCCGGCCGGCTGAGTCCGGATGGTCCGGAGGTGACGCTGCGCATCCCGATGCGCGAGGTGGCGTTGAGCCGCGGCGAGCCGCCGATTCGTCTCTACGACACCAGTGGCCCGCAAGGGCACCAGGTCAGAAGCGGGCTGCCAAAGCTTCGCGAGCCGTGGATGGCCGCGCGCCGCGCGTCGGGGCACGTCGGCACCCAGCTGTATTACGCGCGCCGTGGCGCGATCACCCCCGAGATGGAGTTCATCTCCGCGCGGGAAGGGTTGCCGGTCGAGTTCGTCCGATCCGAGGTCGCCAGGGGCCGCGCGATCATCCCTTCGAACATCAGGCACCTCGAGCTCGAGCCGATGATCATCGGCCGCAACTTCCTGGTGAAGATCAACGCCAACATCGGCAACTCCGCCGTGCGCTCCTCGATCGAGGACGAGGTCGAGAAGCTGCAGTGGGCGACGCTCTGGGGCGCAGACACGGTGATGGACCTCTCGACGGGGAAGAACATCCACGAGACGCGGGAGTGGATCATCAGGAACTCGGCGGTGCCCATCGGCACGGTGCCGATTTACCAGGCGCTCGAAAAGGCCGGCGGCAGGCCGGAAGACCTCACGTGGGAGATCTACCGCGACACGCTCATCGAGCAGTGCGAGCAGGGGGTCGACTACTTCACCGTGCACGCCGGCGTGCTGCTGCGCTACGTGCCGCTCACCGCCAAGCGGGTCACCGGCATCGTCTCGCGCGGCGGGTCGATCATGGCCAAGTGGTGTCTCGCCCACCATCAGGAAAACTTCCTGTACACCCGCTTCCGGGAGATCTGCGAGATCATGCGCGCCTACGACGTCTCCTTCTCGCTCGGCGACGGGCTGCGCCCCGGGTCCATCGCCGACGCCAACGACGAGCCGCAGTTCGCCGAGCTCAGGACGCAGGGCGAGCTGACGAAGATCGCCTGGGAGTACGACGTCCAGGTGATGAACGAAGGACCGGGTCACATCCCCATGCACCTGATCAAGGAGAACATGGAGAAACAGCTCGAGTGGTGCGGCGAGGCTCCCTTCTACACCCTGGGCCCGCTGACCACCGACGTCGCGCCCGGCTACGACCACATCACCTCCGCCATCGGCGCCGCCATGATCGGCTGGTACGGCACCGCGATGCTCTGCTACGTCACCCCCAAAGAACACCTTGGACTTCCAAACAAAGACGA
>DATDHP010000022.1:0-2405 GCA_036521515.1 Vicinamibacterales bacterium | reverse complement strand
GGACTGATCGCCGCGTACGTCGCGACGCGCGCGCTGACAGCGTTGCTGTTTGAAATCTCGCCGACCGATGTGCCGAGTTACGCGGCAGGAGCGGCCGGGCTCTTCGCGATTGCGTTGCTGGCCTGCGCGGTACCCGCGCTGCGTGCGGTCCGTGTGGATCCTGTGCGCTCGCTCGCCGAATCGTGAAACGCGCTGGCAACCTTGTCTACGGGTGACTTCTCCTCTTCATGGCCCTGCCAGCGCTCGAATCACACGCTCAGTTCCAGGCTCAAGACTCCAGGCTGAAGAAGTCGTCCGCTTTCCGGTACTGGAACCCGAGCCGGCGCGCGAAACCTGGATCCTGCGCGCCTGCGCCGACGTAGATGCACTGCGAGGCGTCGAGATGGTGGCGCTGAATGAAGACGACGCCCAGGCCGGGCAGCGGCTTGCGGCACCAGCAGGTCGGCGGCCCGGCGCCGTGTGGACAGTACTCAACTTCGATGGACAGTCCCAACACCTCCTGCATGCGCGCGAACACGGCAGCGACGTCGCCGGCGGACATCGTTCCTCCGGCGACGCCCGGTTGCCAGGACAGTCCCAGCACGCGCCAACCGGCGGCCTGATGGCGACGCAGCACTTCTGCGCGCTCGGCACGCACCTCCACATCCTCGACAGACGCCGGCGTGCGTGAGCCGGATCGGCTGCGATACAGAACGCCGTCACACCACACGATGAGCGCGCGGTTCACAAAGGAAGGGTCATACCGGCGCTCGAATGGCATGACGTCAATCCGCGAGAACATCTCGGAGGGACCCGGCGGCTCCAGATCGCGTTGATAGCGGAACTGCACCGCCGGACCGAATGACGCCGCGTCGAGCTGGGCGTTCCCCAACAGCGTCCGCCACACCACGTTCACCTGCGCATCCTCGACGCTGGTCGAAAGCCAGACACACCTGACCGGAAGGCCGCGGTGCCCGGCGGCCTGAATCACGGCCGCCCGCGACTTGCGGGAGACGTACGTGTTGTCGAGGACGATGCGCGAGCGTCCGGATGCGATTGCGCGATCGAGAGCCGGCAGCAGCTCGCGCAACGATCCGCCGACCTCGTCGCGGTTCAACCGCTCGTAGCCCTGCGCGACGAACGACCCGGCCACGGTGCTCTTTCCCGCGCCGGGCAGGCCCATGATCAGCACCACTTCACCATCCGCGTGCCCGGGCGCCGGACGATCGCGGCGCGCCTCGCGGAGCCGCAGCGCCCGCCCGGCGGGGAATCGCTCGTCCAGGCGCACGCGATCGTCGGCGGTCAACGCGATTCCGCGGGCACGAGCCACTGACCGCGCCGTGTCCACACGGGTGGGTCCCGGAATGGGCAGCACCAGGTCCGACAGGTCGGTCAGCCAGGCCAGTGCGATCTCGAACGGAGTGGCGCCGTGGCGCGCAGCCACATCCAGGAGCGCGGCATCACGACGAGTGCGCTGCCGGCGCTGCGGCCCGCCGAGCGGCCGGTACGCAAGAAGCTGAATGCCGTGGGCGAGGCAGTATTCGGCCACGCCACTCAAGATGCTCCCGTCCTGCCAGATGCTGAGCTCGACCTGCACCGAGGCAATCTCCGTGATGCGTCTGGCTTCCTCGATCTGACCGACGTTCACGTTGCAGAGACCGATCGACTCGATGATCCCGTCGCGCTTCAGCGAGGCCAGGGCGCGGACGCTGGTCGCCAGCGGCGTTCGCGGGTCGGGCGCGTGAAGCTGGTACAGGCGGATGCGCTCGACGCCGAGGGCGCGCCGGCTGGCCGCAGACGCCGCGGCGAGATGACGAGCCCGTCCGTCCGCGACCCAGTTGCCATGCGGCCGGGTGAGGCCGCCTTTGGTGGCCACCACGATGCGCGAGCGGTCGCCGTTCCAGGCCGCCAGCGCTCGCGCGATCAACCGCTCGTTGTGGCCGGTCTCGGCGTCGTCCCAGCAGTACGCGTCCGCGGTGTCGAGAAAGTTGACGCCGGCATCGAATGCGGCATGCAGCACGGCGATGGCGCGATCCTCGTCGCGATCGCGATCGGTAGAGAGACGCATGCAGCCCGCGCCGATGACCGGCGCACCGTCCGTCGTCCACGCCATGCCGCGAGTGTACTAAGCGCTGCCCTTGATCGTACTCAAAGGACGCGACCGGCTGCGCCATCGCCTTCAGATCTCTCCCTGCGACGGAGGCCCGTCCAGGGGCAGGTCACGCGCGGTGTCATGAGCGTCCCGTTCCTGGAGGATCTCGCTATGCGCAACGGCGCGGTCGCGTTTCTCCAGAAGCCGTTTACCGCCGAGGATCTGCTGCGCGCCGTTCTGCGGGCCCTCGAGTGATCCCCGTCCTTGCCTTCAGGCTATGGCGTGACGGGCTCATGCCTTACAATCCGCGCCATGGCAATCAGGCTCATCATCC